>NZ_JBFEFW010000024.1:0-92014 GCF_047229145.1 Brevibacillus jepli | reverse complement strand
AGTGGTTGTTCTTGCTTAAAAGATAATTTCATAAGTCGGGCTTTTGTGGGGAAGAGAAAAAAGAAGAAAACGCTCAAGTTCTTGGGCTACCTGCTAGGGGGTCATCCCTGCCCAGCTCCATGGAAAAAACGAAACCCGCGTCCAAAGTCGCGCATCTAAGGAGCATCTCAGAGGTGGACGCTAAAGGCAGGTTTCCTTTTTTCCATTACGCTTCGGTTGGTATCCCAAAGACTTTCGCTACTTTCTTCTTTTTTCTCTGACCAGCTTAAGTGGTTGTTCTTGCTTTAAAGATTACTGTTCAGGTTAAGCTTACGAAGATACTACGATGATTAACCTTAAGAAATCATTGCATTCCCTCGTGAATGGACTAATTAGGACTTTGACAAAAGCTGCGTAGAAGAATCGCATTTCCAGTCCAAGCGCCTCTGGAGCCCGCCCCAGCGTAGGAATAAATGGCGGGGAATTTCAGCTTCACTTATGGCCGACTCCCTCGAAACTTCTACGTTTGAAGCGCTCCCGCCATTTTGCACTGACCCCTGTCAAGTAGACAGCATGTAGAGAGCAACACTAAGCGACCTGAGTCCGATATTCATATGGACTTAGGTTATTTAATTTTTGTTGAAAGCGTTCATGATTATAAAAGTGGATGTATTCCTTTACAGCATGTCTTACTTCCTTAGCTGTTCGGAAAGAATAGCGTGAAAAACATTCCGATTTGAAGTGACTGAAGAAGTTCTCCATGCTAGCGTTGTCCCAACAGTTTCCTTTTCTAGACATGCTGGGTGTTATCTTGTTTTTCTTTAGAAGTTGATTATATTGACGGGATGTGTACTGAAATCCTTGGTCGCTATGCAGGAGGATTCCTTTCACATCTCGTTTCTTTTTCGCTTGGTTGAGCGTATCGAGTACTAATTTGATATCATTATTCCGGCTTATCTGGTACGCAATGATTTCATGGTTGTATAAGTCTTTTATCGCAGACAGGTATAGCCTTTGCCCGTTAAAAATGAGATAGGTAATGTCCGTTACCCATTTCTCATTTGGACGGGAAGCTTGAAATGCCCTGTTTAGCAGATTTCCTGAAACGACGTACGCTTCTTTTTTACCATAGTAAGGCCTCTTCTTACGAATAACGGCTTGCATTTGCATTTGGCTCATTAAACGTTGGATTCGTTTGTGATTGATCGGTAAAGGGGATTTTTTCTCCAGCCATATCTTCACCCGTCGATATCCGTAAATTCCCTTTACTTCTTTTTGGCATTCCGTAATACTTCTCTTGATTTGTTGGTCCTCTAGTTGATGGGGAGTAATCGTTTCCCTTCTCTTTATCCATTTGTAATAGCCACTTCTGGAGACTTGGGCTAGTTGACATAAAAGCAGAATGCTATATCCGTTCCTAGCCAGCTCTTCAATGAGAGTAAATCGCTTACTGTAAGGTACTGATTCCATCCCACCTTTTACATCTTTAAAAGCTTTTTTAGTAATGCATTTTCTGCTTCCAGCCTTTTGATTTTTGCCTCTGGATCCTCTGGTCTTACTTTGGGTCTTCCTACACCAATCCCTCTTACTTTTCCTCGTTTTTCTTCCAGTCCAGCTATCCCTTCTTTTTGGAAATGATTCACCCATCGACGTAACATCGTCGGATCAATTCCTAATTCATTTCCGCTCCTTCTATATCCCATACCTGTTTTCAGATAAAAATCCACTGCTTTTTTCTTAAACGCTACATCATACGTTTTTTGGATGTTCCCCATTGAAATCTCCCCCGTCAATGACAGAATACGTTGCGCTCTTTTTTCTGTCTACCTAAAGGGGATCATAACTTTTATTCCGGAGCGGACAGTCAATCCCTCAGCGGGGCGGAGGCCGAAGCGTAGACTGGAAATGCGATTCTTCCCCCACTACAGCTACTTAAACCAAAACCAAATCCCTTCGGTCTTTTGAACCTAGAGGATTTGGTTTTTACACGTTAATCCTTCACGATTAAAACGGAAACGGACGAGTTTCCTTCTGTACGGACACCCAACGTGGAGACGTAAACTCATGCAGGGACCAGTCGCTTCCATGGCGTCCCAAGCCGGATGATTTTTCTCCGCCAAACGGTACGTTCGGCTCGGTGTTGATGCTTTGATCGTTGATATGCATCATACCTGTTTCGATTTGCAGAGCGACTTCTACGCCATGCTCCAAATCGCGCGTAAACAAAGATCCGCTCAAGCCAAAATCGGTTTCGTTTGCGATGCGAATCGCTTCCTCTTCGCTATCCACCGGCAAAATATTGGCAACAGGACCGAATACTTCATTTTTAGCGGTCGCCATATCATTCGTGACATCTGCCAGAATAACTGGCTCCATCAAAGTACCTTTTACTTCACCGCGTTTGATGACACGCGCACCTTCCGCAATTGCTTGATCGACTAAGCCTTGAATCTTATCCACTTGTCTTTCGTTAATGAGCGGACCGACAAAGGTGTTCGGGTCTGCTGGGTTGCCCGCTTGGATGACGGAAGCTTTTTTCGCGAAAGCGTCAATAAATTGATCATAGATTTTGCGATGAACGATAATGCGGTTCAACGCCATGCAAACTTGTCCTTGGTGGAGGAACTTCCCGAAGACAGCCGCACTTGCTGCTTGCTCGACATCTGCATCTTCAAGGACGATCATCACGTTGTTTCCGCCTAGTTCCAAGGATGCCTTTTTCAAGTTTCTACCGCAGATTTCGCCGATTCGGCGACCAGCAGCGGAAGAGCCTGTGAAGGAAATGACTTTTGGAATCGGATTTTCGATCATCGCATCGCCGATTTCCGCAATATCTGCAACGACAACGTTAAACAAGCCTTTTGGCAATCCGACTTCTTCGAGCAGCTTCGCGATTACCAATCCACCGGAGATGTATGTTTGCAGATCAGGCTTAACCACAACGCCATTTCCTGTAGCCAGAGCAGGGATAATTGCACGAATGGACAGGTACAGCGGGAAGTTAAACGGGCTGATTACACCTACTACGCCAACTGGCAGGTGGTACACGCGATTTTCTTTGCCTGGAATGAAAGAAGGCAGGATTTCACCTTTCATCCGAAGTGGCAACGAAGCGTATTCTTTGATATCGCCGACCACAAAATCAACTTCTGCATTCGCTTTTGCGAACGTGCTGCCCGTCTCGGAAACTAAGATATTCACGAGCAATTCGCGGTTCTTTTCTACCACCTCTGCAATTTTGTGAATAATGCCGGAACGAACGTATGCATTCGTCTTTGCCCATTCTTTTTGTGCTGCTTTTGCTGATGCATAAGCTTGTTCCACATCTTCAACAGACGCCAGCTTCATACTCACCAGCTCGGATTGATCGTATGGATTGCGGTTTGTATAGCTGTTCTGGCTTTTGCCTTCGCGCCATTCGCCATTAATAAATTGTTTTGCATACTCGCTGAAAATGTTGCTCATGTTTATGGTCCTCCTAGCTTAGTCCATCTTGATGATTGCTTTGATTGTTTTACCGCTATGAGAATCGGCCACTGCTTGGTTGATTTCATCAAAACAATAGAATTTTACCAGCTTGTCCATCGGGAATTTCCCTTGCTTGTACAAATGGATCAACTGCGGAATGAAAATGCGCGGTACGCAAGCACCTTCTACTACGCCAGTAATGGTTTTGTTGAGCAAAAGCAAGTCGTTCGTATCGATTTTCTCATCGGTTCCGAGTGGTGGTGCCCCGATTTGTGCTACGACACCGCAGAATGTCAACGCGTCAACTGCCTGACGCAATACGCCTGGTCGTCCTGCTGTTTCCGCAGCATAGTTCACGCCTCCATTGGTAATCTTCTTGATCTCTTCCACCGGATCAACATTTCTCGCATTAATGACATGGGTGGCACCCAGTTCTTTCGCCAGTTCCAGACGGTTATCATGCACGTCTACCGCGATGATCGTACCGCAGCCAATTGCATTCGCCGCCATGATCGCACTGAGTCCAACCGCACCTGCGCCAAATACAGCGATGCTTGATCCTGCCTCTGGCTTCAGCTTGTTTATCACCGTGCCACTACCTGTTTGAATACCGCAGCCAAGGGGGCCCAAGAGAGCCAGATCTACATCTTTGTCTACTTTCACCAGATTGCGCTCGTTTACAATCGTGTACGTTCCGAAGGAGGACTGACCGAAAAAGTTGGACAACCCTTTCTCTTCGCAGTGGTGTCTTTTTGTCCCATCCTCCATATTTCCAAGGAAGTTCAGCTCAAAAAATCTTTCACATACATACGGACGTCCGCTCAAGCAATATTGGCATTTTCCGCAATGGGCAAAACCGAGCACGACATGATCGCCAGGCTGTACATAAGTCACACCCTCGCCTACCTTTTCAACGACACCCGCACCTTCGTGTCCCAGAACGGCTGGAAGCGGAACCGGATATTCCTGATCGCGTGCAATCATATCTGTGTGGCAAATTCCAGAAGCTACTACTCGAATCAGAACTTCTCCACTTTTTGGCTCATCGAGTTGAATCGTTTCAATGCGAAATTCTTCACCTTTTGAGTGAGTAACCGCAGCTTTCATTTGCATAGAAAATCCCTCCGGTAATTTCTTCGCACCACTCGATCATTTTTCGAGGTATAACCTACCAGATTCATTTATGATTCCTTAAAGACAGATGAATATGACACCATGCTGTAGGAAAGATGAAAAATCCAATCGAGTGTTGTGCGTCGAGAATAAAGTAATAGTTTCTCTTCTCCGGGGAATATTCCTCAGCAATTTTCATGCCAATCATATTTTTAAAATGAAAATGATCGAAATCCGTACTCCATCACTGCTTCTTCTACGCGTACATTTGTGGATTGTCTTTGAACGAATTGAACAAATCGTCTTGATCACCTTGAACAATTTGTTCAAAACAGGACGAAAAACAAAGGCATCGCCCTCTTGTTTGCAAGAACGGGCAATGCCTCTTGATTTTTTCATATTTTTTCTAGCGGAGAGAGACCATTACATTCATCCAGGGAACTTCGACAGGTAACACTTTCATTTGGCTCATCGATTTACCTCCACTTCAAAGAACACCATTTCATCAAATGTAATCCCAAGATAGCTGTACTTTATATGTACTCTGTTTATTGCTTCATGATGAATTACACTGACCCCATATATTTCATCGTTTTTCGTAGCAGTACCCTTTTTCCAGTAAGCAGAAGGAGATGTGCCTGCTTTCATCGTTATATCCTCTATATTCTGAAATCCATAGGGTATGGATTCCTTATTATCATAATTGTCAGTTACGATGAACCCTTGTAAAGCATTACTAACCTGTACTTTTGTTTTTGTTGGTTTTTCATTGTTATTAACTGAAACATCCAATATATTCACTTCTAGAAAGCCCTTGTTACCCATTCCCACAACAACAGATTTATTATCTTCGCTGGAAGCAAGTGTACCAATATCCAATGGTGGATTGCATTTGATAGGGAAATAAAAAACACTCGCAGTTATTGCGAAAAGTAGAACAAAAATCCACTGTTTCTTCTTCAAATTCCCCATCCTTTATCGTTGTTTTTCCATGTGCTTTTGAAAGCTATATTTTGGTAAATTCGAAAATAAAAAGCCGATATCCTGCACCCACGGCAGAAATAACGGCTTCCTATACCCTTGCACAATTATGAGTGAATAAACTCCACCAACTTCTTATTAAAATCATCCGCTTGCTCCTTCGGGGCGCCGTACGGAGAAACGGCATTCACTAGGGCTAATTTCGAAATATGGCGCCCCTCATAGCGGGTCATATATCGGATCGAAATCGCTCCGCCCACCGAATAGTCTAGCAAGACGGCATCCCGTATTTTTAGTACTTCCAAAACGACGTAGATGTCATCTGCCATGCGATCATACGTATAACCACCCCACGGTTTATCCGATTGTCCATTCCCACGGATATCCATCGCCACACAGCGGAAACCTTGTTGCGGGAGTACGTTGAATTGGTAGGAAAACATGTTATGGTTCATGTGCCTTATTACCCTCATGGTATGTCACCAGATGTAAGGTTATGTTGCTACTCTCCTATGCTATGAAACGGAAACGCATGAACGATGCGTCCTTTTCTGCCTGTTGTCGTGATCGCTTGCGAAAGAGAGTTGTAGATGGCTTCCTCTGTCGCTTCAGCTGCAGCGGCAAACAATTCGTTTGTAATCGGGTGATCCTCACGTACTTGCACACGCGTTTCCGTAATGGCTGTTGTCTGGTGCGGAATCGTTTGTGCTGTTGAAAAAGCGATGACAATATCCCCGCTCCCGTGCCCAAAATGGCTTCCCGTGCGTCCCAGACCGATTCCTGCGCGCTTCGCTACCCGAAGCAGCTGTCGATCACTCAGCGGCGCATCTGTCGCCAGCACGATGATGATCGAGCCATCCTCGGACTTTTCCACCGCGTTTTCATTGCTTTTGCAGACTGTAAACAGATTTGCTCCCAAGAAATCATTTTTATTGCCGAAGTTACTGAGTACCAAAGCTCCCAATGTGTACGACTGCTCCTCTGCCATTACGATGCGAGAAGACGAACCGATCCCACCCTTGTAGCCAAAAGCAATCATCCCTGTCCCTGCCCCGACCGCTCCTTCTTCTACTGCCTGGTCCGTTGCATTCTGAATCGCTTCTCTTGCATGTTCAGGGCGCACGATACAGCTGCGAATAGAATTGAGATGACCGTCATTGCATTCTCCCACGACAATGTTAATCGTCCCAGTCGTATCCCCGATCTCTTCGTTCGTGTCCAGCATGTATTGCAGTGTCCCTTGGGTTACCGCAGGAACGGAAAACGTATTGGTCAGCATGATCGGCGATTCCAATACACCCAGCTCATTTATTTGTACGAGTCCCGTCGTTTTGCCGAAGCCGTTTATCACATAGCTGGCTGCCGTCACCTTTTCACGAAACAAGCTGCCGCCATGTGGCAAAATGGCCGTTACACCCGTGCATGCATAGTCCTCTTTGTCCAGCTCATGCTGAATCGTTACATGTCCCACACGGACTCCCGCAACATCCGTAATGTCGTTTTTTTCACCAACTGGCAGCTTGCCGACTATTGCGCCGAGCTCCCGTATTTTTTTCGCCATGTGTTCCATTCCTTTCGCAAGGCTATGCCATTCGCTTATACGGGTCGGTTGCGCAGAAAGTTCTCATAGGCAAACCCGCGAACTTCCTCTTCTTTATAATGCTTGAGCAGCTCGTTGATCAGGTTTTGACTCTGACCCGCATGCTCCAAGCCCACGACCTTTGCCGTAATGCCGTCGAAGTCAGAGCCTAGTCCGATATGACGTACCCCACCGAGTGAACAAAAATGATCGATGTGCTTGATCAAATCATCTATCGTGGTCGGTGTCGTTTCATTGATAAACTGGGTACAGTAGACGACGTGTACATTCGCGCCTTTGGCAAATAACGCTTTTGCCTGTTCATCCGTCAGGTTGCGTGGATGGTCGCAGATCGCACGTGCATTGGAATGACTTGCGATCGGGTATGTGGCGAGCTCTATCGTATCCCAGAAGCTGCCCTCTCCTAGATGCGAGACATCCGTCAGCATTTTATGTTCATTGTGGAACTGGATGATTTCCTTGCCAAATGTCGTCAGTCCGGCATTCCTCGGTTCCAGCGCACCGTCTGCCGCGAGATTCGCGAAGTTCCAGGTGAGGCCCACAGAGCGAACGCCCAGCTGATACAAAATGTGCAGCTTCTTCAAATCGTTGCCGATTGGCTCTACACCCTCCAATGTCAAAAGCGCCCCGATTTCTCCCTCTTGCAAATGATCGAGATCGCTCCAATCACGGATTTGTTTCATTTCGGGATGTTTTCCGAGAACCTCAGTATAAAAGTAATGAATTTGATCCAAGGCTTTCTGAAAACGTTGCTCCGTGGACAATTCATTTGATGTCCAGATGGCATAGCACTGCAGCTTTACCCCGCCATCGTGTAGCCGTTTCCTGTTGACGTCCAGCTCGTCCGCATCTGCAAAGGACAAAGCCCCATTTTTCTCCCAAATTTTCAGCAGTGCATCACAATGCAAATCGATAATCGGCATCTTGGCCATCTGTATCCATCCCTTGTACGCTATTTTCCTTTGAGAACTCTACCTATTCTGTTAATTTTAAGGTAATGTATTTTGGAGAGCGAATCCAATAAATAATTGCAATACGCATATTTAAAAATTCACATAATGGAGCCACTACTCATGAATATGGAGCAAATTGAAGCATTCATCTTTGTCGCCCTGACCGGGAGCTTCAGCAAAACGGCTGATTTGCTCTATCTGTCGCAGCCCACGGTCAGCATGCGGATCAAGGCACTCGAGACTTCTATGGGCTGCAAATTGTTTCAGCGCACGGGTCATACGATCTCACTCACAAAGGAGGGCGATCTGTTCCTACCCTATGCGAAAAGCATCATGCACATGCTGCAAGAGGGACAGCAAGCGATTCAGCGTTCACAAGGCGATGTAGAGGGCGAATTGACCATCTCTACTGTATTCGTCTCCGCCTTTTACATTTTGCCCGACCTCGTTCAGCAATTTCAGGAGCTGTACCCAAAAATCAAGCTGACGATCCTCACCGGGCATTCCCATCAGGTGCTCGATATGGTTCTCAACCACGAGGTGTCCTTCGGAATTGCTCGGGCCGTTACCCATCCGCAGATTAACCGGATTCAACTGATGCCGGATGACATGGTATTAGCTATTTATCCCGACCATCCGTTTGCCTTCCGCCATCAGGTCACCATCGAGGAAGTCGCACGAGAACGACTGATCTTGTTCAATCGGGGCTCGCTCGACTGGAAGCTGATCAACAACGCATTCAGCCATTTTCAGCTACAAAACAATGTCGTCATGGAGGCTGACAACATCGAGGTCGTGAAGAGAATGGTCAAGCAAAAGCTTGGCATCGCGTTTTTGCCTCGTTTTGCGATCTCAAAAGACTTGAGTGAATGCGAGCTTCAGGAGGTAGACGTCCTGAATTTGCCGCAAATCAACCGAAACTTCGAGCTGATTTATCTCAAGGATACACCTGTTCACGGGATTATGCGTACGTTTATTGATTTTTTAATGCAGAGTAAGGCATTGCAGCAGTAGGAAAAAGGAAGTCATACGTGAGATTGTCAGGTTGATTTAGTCACTGCCTTTCTATCATAAAGAATAATACCTTTTAAAAAAGCTTTGCTGGCAGTGTTCTCATGCTGGCACGAAAGGACAATCATGGATCACGATTCGTTTCTTGCAAACGTCAAGCTTTTAGTAAAAATACATAAGGAAGGGCTCCTCGGAGGAGAGATCATGCCTGAAGATGCACTTCTTGGCATTGTCCCCGAAGAAGATCTGTTGGATACATTAACTTTAGGGATGTGCCTGAATTATCAACGAAATTCTTACACACTATGGCAGGCAGTAGCCAATGCCTATCAAGACGAACGCTCCCGTTGGGTGTTTTATCCACGAATCGTATCAAAGAGTAGTCTGGACGATCTACGCGAGGTGTTGCTACATTATCGCGTCGCCTTGCAACCCAATCGTCATCCGGAGATTTGGCAAAGGGTCGCCACAGGAATCGCGCGCTCGTCTGTAGCGGGAAATGTGCGTGGCTTGTTGGAGTCAGCCCACGATGACATTTCTCACCTCCAAAAGATCATGCAACAAACGCGCAAAGCCGATTTCCCATATTTATCCGGACCAAAAATCTTTCACTACTGGTTGTACGTCTTGGAGTCATATGCGGGAATCGTTTGGAAATCACGGGAGCTGATCACGATTGCTCCAGATACACACGTGATGAAAGCGACAGTACAATTAGGCTTATGTCCACCTGAAGTGTTGCAAGGCACCGCTAACGATCGCCAAACTGTAGCTGCGGCGTGGGAATCTGTTCTTGCTGGCAGTGACTTGGCACCGATTGATGTGCATACTCCTCTGTGGCTTTGGAGCCGAGCGGGTTTCCCGGCTTTGACCAGCTTATAAAAATGCTACGCATCAGGACAACTCGAACCGTTCTGATGCGTTTCATTACTAGGAAGCACTGATCCTCTCCCCTGCTTTTCTCGGCGCTCTCAATTTCGTACGAATAATAACCTCCGCCGTCACGACAAGTCCGATCATCGCTACATAGACGCCGATTGTGTAGCTGAGCTCATACGGCAGTCCTACCACCTTCTGCAAGATCAGCTTCACCAGATGAATCAGCATGTTGGTGAACAAGAAGACAAAACTCCTGACCATCCATTCCTTATGCTTGATCACTTGGCGCTTTTTAATTTTGACGAGCGCGGTAATGGTGATCACAGGCCAGATGATGTTCAATAGATGGAAGGGACAGCTCGCCACTTTCCCACCTGTTACATAAGGGGCCATATAACCGGATGTGACCACCACAACGAAAACACAAAAAAGATAAACATAGCCTGTTACTTTATGTAGCTTGCGGTTCTCTGCGAGCAGCTTGTCCGAAAAGTTAGCCACCCCACAGACCAGGGCAATTAGGGCAAAAAACAAATGGACATACATGACGTTTAGCCATATAGATGCGTTCATTCGTTCTTTGTTGTAATCAGATTTGTGACTGAGAAAACCTTTCGCCTCCGGGTCGATGATAAAGTTTTGCACGAGCGCATACGCAATGGCGATGCTGACAACGAAAATGACAATCGAATACGGTTTGATACGGTTCATCCTGTCACACAACCCTTTGTTCGATTTTAGAGACCGGACGGTTTGGTCTCTTTTGATTTTACATGAAAGCCTTCATCCGTATCCAAGAGAAATGTTACAATAACTTGGACGAATATAGACCGTGATGGCCTAACGAAAGGACTATTTCTATGCGTAAAGGCGAAAGAACAAAGCTGCATATTATCCAGAAGTCAGCTGAGCTGTTTAATCAAAACGGCTATACAGGAACCTCCATGCAAGACATCATGGACGCCACTGGGCTCACTAAAGGCGCACTCTACCGCGGCTTTACCAGCAAAGATGAAATTGCGATTGAAGCCTTCAAATATGCTTGTGAGGTATTGCATGAGCATTTTGTGGCCGCACTGAAAAATCAGGACACGGCAACTGCCAAAATTGTAGCCATGGTAAACGTCTATTCTGATGCCGTATACAATCCCCCGCTCCAAGGTGGATGCCCTCTCCTTAATACAGCCGTCGAAAGTGACCATTCCTTCCCGGTTCTTCGCGATTATGCTGTCGCCATTTATCTGGAAACGTTAACGTTTATGCAAAACGTCCTGAAAGAAGGAGTTGCCCAAGGGGAGTTTCGTGCCGATATGGATGCAGAAGCAGTTGCCTCGATTATCTTTTCTTCCATCGAAGGGGCCATTATGGCTAGCAGACTCACCCGCGATAACAAGCATGTTCATTTTGCGATTAACCATGTTGAACGGCTGTTACAGACATTTCAGTCATAGCAATTGGCAAGGGAACAGAAAAGAGCAGTCGCACAGGATGTAATCCCCTGTCTGGCTGCTCTTTTTTCCGTAAACTTCTCTATCAGATTTCATTTGATATAGTGTACTTTTTCATGTCCAAGCAACGCTTCCAGCACTTGCTGTACCTTCACGCCAGTCTCAAACGTAACCAGTCTGGCATCCCCACCGTTCAGCGCAATGGACAGCTCATCCAACAACAGCGAGAGACGGTCTTGCTGTGGAACTTCAGCAGGAACGAGTGCTTCCCCGTGACCACCGACAAACAGATTGCTCCAGTTCACGACACTCAATGTCCCTTTTGACCCGTATACGCGATAATCCAAATGCTCTTGATGTGCTATTCCTGCCAAACCATTGATCGTGACCGGAGTTCCATTTGTCAGACGCAGGAAGGCTGACACACCTGTCTCGCATAGGTCATGATCTGCTGGATACTCTACCTCTGAGCGAACCACGTGCAAGTCGCCGAAGAGCGCGTACGTCAGATGTGTGAAATGTGGCAATACCTCGCGAATGAAGCCGCCTTGCTCACGACCAGCCAGCCAAGGCGTTTGCTGCCACGGACGCGGCCACTGATGGAAATGCGTCACGATATCAATGCGGTGTACGTCCCCGATCTCTTCCAGTCTGCGGGAGACCTCAGGAAAAATGCCTTGATAGTAGAGCGGGAAGTTCATCGCATGGACAACCCCTGCGTCTTTTGCTGCTTCCAGCATTTCTTGTGCTTCTGTCAAGGAATTGGCCAACGGCTTTTCGCAGAGCAAGTGCTTTTTGTGCGCTAGTACATCCAGTGCGATCTTGTGATGGAATTTAGGCGGGACAGCCAAATAGATGACGTCCAGCTCAACTTTTGTCAATAATTCCTTATAGTCTGTGTACCACTGCACATCGCCGGACTTTTGCGCGGCTTCCTGTGCTCTTTCGGCAGATACATCACTCACTGCGGCTACTCGAAATTTTTCGTGGGTGCGGATGGCGTTCATCATGCGCTCGCCCATGACACCTGCGCCAATAACCCCAACGTTCCATTTCACTTGGTCCATCTGCATTTCCTCGCTTCCTGGTGAATGTTCGTCTTCGTGCCTCTACCCCTTTCTCCATTTATCTGAACATTCCTCCTGAGTAGGTCAGATTGACAGCTGATTCTGCGCTTGCTTTTTGTTCCGTTTCTTCTCCATGTGGCTTGCTACAACTGTATACTGTGTTGCTACGACATTAAAAAAATTAGCGAGGGAACCGGTGTACCAACCATGTTCCCTCGCTTTTTATTTTTCCAACTGCTTTGTTACCCGATGTACAAGCCAAACGTTTTATCTCCGAACGAAACCGTCTCCATATCCGGCACTTTCGCAAAAGACACATCCGACACTAGCACATTCTCACGTAAAACATGATCAAATCTCTCCAACGCTGCTCGCAGCTCATCGTCCACATCCAGTGTGAGCACGACACGTTTATCGATAGGCAAATCCAGCTTTTTGCGCGCATCCTGAATGACGCGGATGACTTCACGAACCAAGCCTTCTTGCTCAAGCTCTTCGGTGAGTGTCGTATTCAAGGCTACATGGAGCTGATAGCCAGAAGCAGAAACGAAGCCTTGCTTCCCTTGCTTTTCCACGAGTAGCTCATCTAGCGTAAGCCGCACGCTCTCTCCTGCAGCCTCCAGATCCAAGAAGCCCTTGTCTACTGCTTCCTGTGCATCTGCTGCGTTTAGCTCTTTCAAATAAGCTTGGATTGGTCCGACGAGCTTTCCGTATTTCTTCCCTGCTACTTTCAAATTAAGCTTGAAATGATACGTGACGAAGCTGCTGTCGCTTTGCTCCACGCGGATACTTTTGACATTGATCTCGTCCTGGATGATGCCTGCAAAACGCTGTAGATGAAAGGACCGCTCCATGGATACGATCAGCTCGGACAGAGGCTGTCTGGTCTTGATACCGGTTTCGTTGCGGACATTTCTCGCCAGCTCCACAATTTGACGAGCCGTTTCCATGTCCTGCTCAAGGGTTTCGTCGATTGCATCAGTGTTCACCTTCGGATAGTCTGTCAAATGAACGCTGCCCTCTCCTCCCAGATTGCCGTACATATCTTCTGCGATCAGCGGTGCGTATGGTGCGATCATTTTCGCCAGCGTCAGCAGCACTTCCCGTAGTGTCTGGTAAGCAGATACTTTATCAGGCGACATCCCGCTGCTCCAGAAACGGTCCCGCGAACGACGGATGTACCAGTTGCTCAGCTCATCGACGAAGGCTTCGATATGCCCCGCCGGATTCATGAAATCGTAGGCTTCCAGACCTTTTACCACGTGCTGCAAGGTGGTATTCAAGCGAGACAGTATCCAACGATCCAATTCATTTACAGGTGACTTCTGTAGATGTTCTTCTGGCTTGAATTGATCGATCAAGGCGTACAACGAATAAAAAGCATGGGTGTTATGGATCGTATCGATCACTTTGTATTTCGCATCAGCCACGATCCGTTTGGAGAAGCGCTTGCTGCTCCACTGCGCACTGTCTGACAAGAGCGCCCACCGGAATGCATCCGCCCCGAATTCCTCGATCACCTCCCACGGATCGATCCCGTTTCCTTTGCTCTTGGACATCTTCTGACCGTGTTCATCCAGTACGTGCCCGGTTGAGATGACTCCCAGCCTGCTTTGCGGACGACGCGGTAGCCGGACATGGTTTTATAACGCCCGATAAAATCCTTGATGACCCGTCCGAGCACGTGACCGATATGCGGCTGTCCGTTTGCCGTCGGAGGTCCTTCGTAAAAGACGAAGTTTCGCTTTCCTAGTCGATTGTCCATCGATTTACGGAATGTGCCCTCCTGTTTCCACTGATTCAAAATGCGCAGCTCGCGTGCTCGTGCCTTTTCTTTTACGTCTACTTTTCTCATCATGTACACTCCTTCTTCTTTCGTTTGCGTAGAAGTGTAGGTACATAGAACGCAAAAAAATCCCGCCCCCTAAGGGACGAGATTTGATCTCGCGATACCACCCTTGTTCCGGACAGCTCATGCAATCATGATCTTCCGGCACCTCTACTACGTACCATCATACGCGTCCCTTGTAACGGTGGGATTCCGGGTCGGCTTACTCCATAAAGCTTCAGCCTTCCTTCTCGGAGAGGATTTTCGGCTAAGTCTTGAACGTTGGCTTTCAGCACCAGGGCCAACTCTCTGGGGAACAAGGGGATTAGCTTACTCTTTCTCGTCAATGAATTTGTTGGTGTTGGTTTAATTACTTTACTTTTTACACTGGTTTCAAAAAAATGTCAAGGTTATGCCGCGACGCGTTTCATACTGCGACGGCTTTCCACGCGCGACAGGAACAAGCTGAGAATGAGGATGATGGCTCCGAACAAATAAGGCGCGTTCAAATGCACACCATACAACGTACCCGCTACTGCTGGACCAAAAATATTCCCCAAACTCATATAGGCATTGTTCATCCCTGCCACAAAGCCTTGTTCATCACCGGCTCTCTTGGAGATCAACGTGTTGATCGCCGGACGCATAATCGACGTCAGGGTAAAGAAGACGACGGTCATAAACAGCATATACCAGAAATTCCCGGAGATCAGCATCAGAACCATGGCTACCGCAGACATGAAGAATGTCCAGTTAATCAGCATCTTCTCGCCAAAACGAGTGATCAGCTTACCAATCAGCGCAGCCTGCACAATCGTTCCTGCGAGTGCTCCCACTGTAATGATGATGGAAATATCACGAGGGGTATACGCATACTTCGCGTCTACAAACAGCGGGAAGATTACTTCAAAGTTAGCCAAGCCAAATGTCATCGTAAAGATCAACACAAGCATGATGAAGTACGACGATTGAAACGACTTACCCAGCTGTACGAAGATGTTTTCCTGCTTCTCTCTTCCGTTTCGTGCTGCGAGTTGTTTTTCCTTAGGCAGAGACTCTTGCAAGAAGAGCAGGGAGCCAATCGTTGCGACACCACCAACTGCGGCGGAAATGTAAAATGGCATGCGCAAGCCTAGCTCCGCCAGGAATCCACCAATACCAGGCCCGATAACAAATCCGAGCGACATTGCGGCCCCAAGCATCCCGAGCCCTTTTCCTCGCTTATCCTCTGTGGTGATATCCGCTACATAAGCCAGCATCGACGGAATCATCGCTGCAGCCCCGATCCCGCCGATCAAACGGGAAAGATAGAGCACCCATGTCTGTTCAGCCAAAGCAAAGACCAGATTGGAGATCGTAAACAAGACGAGTCCAGATACGATCATGATTTTGCGACCGTATTTATCGGACCATTCTCCCGCGATAGGGGAAAAGAGAAATTGTGTGACACCAAACGCCGCCACCAGGTAACCAGCTGTCTCTCCACCCGCGCCGAACTCTTTGAGAAATTCAGGCAAAATCGGAATAATCAAGCCAATTCCCAGCATGGCAATAAACATGTTGATCATCAGAAAGAGAATCGGTCGCTGACTATTCTCTTGCGTATTCATATTCATTTATCCAGTCCTATCCATGTTAGATTTTTCTCTTTAGCCTTGCAGCTTCGCTTTCACACTCTCAATGACCGTGCGCCAAATGGCAGGGTCAGTTGAAATCTTTTGTTTGAAGTTGCGGTACAGCTCCTTTTGCTTCTCTTCAAAATCAGGAGCGTCTGCTGCCGGCAAGCCTGCACGCGCAGTCGTAACCATTTCCTGCACTTCTGGTGAACGCGGTCCCCATACTCGTACTTCATAGCCATCCTGGTCGAGGAAAATAAAGATCGGGATCGCACGTGCTGTACCATTGGTCAGGTATTGATCCATCAGCTCCAGATTTTCGTCACGGATGAGAAAGCGCAATTCGATGTTGCCCTCCTCGGCCATTCGCTGAATGACAGGAACGCACAAGGAAGCATCTCCACACCAGTCTGCGGTCAGCACGACCCCTTTCCAATTGCGCTGGGAGAGCTCACCAAAGAACGCCAGATCCTCGTCAGTAAATGTGAGCTGATCATATACGCGGGACAGCTCTTCTTTGTTTACGTTCATGCTTTCTTTGTAGGCGGCAAAGCTCATTCCTTTTTCAAACCACATGTTCTGATTCACGTTAGACATAATACGTACTCCTCCTGTATGTTGAAAAATTATTGCTCCCAAATAGCGGAAGTTCCCAATCGATTGCGAATAGAAGAGCTTCTTGTTTTGCGGGCTTCCTTCCCTGACGTCTGTCTCATGGTGCTTGCTTTGGCAGTCAGGTCCATAAACCACTCTCTATCTCTTGTTGCGAGGGCGAGATCGATCAGATCATGCACGTGCTCTTCATCATCAAAAGAACCTACCGGAAGGCGTTCCATCCACTGTCTCGGAATCACAACCAGCTTGCCGATCGTCTCTTCGTTGTCGCATTGAACGACATAAACCTTTGCGGTACCTCGCAATGAATCATCTGTTTCGACGAAGCCTTGAACTAACTCGCCGAATTTGGTTTTGCCCAATACCCATTCTCCGACTTCCAACAACTCATCTCGATTCATTCTCGAGCACCTCCTAATTGTAACGGAAATTATTACAGTTTCCATGTTAAAAATTTGTAAGGTTACTGTTGCGAACTCTCCTGACAGCCTTGACGGATTTTATCTAATACGGTCTGGATCGTGATTTGTTCCAAATACTTCGTGAAGTACATCTCTGCTTCGGAAAAAATCTGATCCATGACTCCGTGCATATTCGCAGAAACCTGACAAGCTTCTTGCGGATCACCCGAACACCAGTGCGGCTTCAGTGTACCATTCGAGATCGAACGATGAATCTCGGCCAACGTGACCTCATTCGGGTCGCACGCAAGTATATAGCCGCCGCCAATTCCCTCTTTGGTCTTCACAAATCCGTTCTTACGCAGAATGCTCATGATTTTGCGAATTCGGGCTGGATTCGTACATACACTTTTTGCTATGAGCTCACTGCTTGCCATATGCTCCGGGATATGAGCCAACAAAGCCAAGCTGTGAACAGCTATGGTAAATTCACTATTCACGTCACAGACGGCCTCCTTGCGATGAGTACTGTAATAATAATTCGTACAGTTAGGAATGTCAACAATAGTAGTGGAGGGAAACTTTTTTAAAAGCCGGAGGTTCATTTTGCTATGGTCAGGGGGAAGCACAGGCACATGTTTTCCAGTCGCCTTTTTCCTCACTGCGTTCGGGAGGTCTCCTTCCAAACATGTACCTGTGCTTTTCGGACTGCTGATGCTTCGAGCGGGGCTTTTTAAAAATGAATATAGGACGAACGGAAAATGCGTTTTAGTATTGACTTTTTGCAGGCGCCTTCAGGATGATGCGATCTTCTTCCAGCTCTATTCGCAGCTTGCCATCTGCCTGGATCGCCTGGAGGTACTCCATTGGGATCTGCAGCCTCCCTGCCTGATCGAGCACCGCCAATTCCTCATGCGTATCGGCACGAGCTTCCTCATCCCAAGCCTCGGAGGTGTCTTCCTCTGTCCCTTTTCGCCGCAACAGCTCGCTGGACGTTTTCCCGTCCCGAATCGCTACGACGCGATCCACTTTGCGCGCCAGCTCCAAATCGTGAGTGACGATGACGACCGTTAGCCCGAATGAACGATTCAGCTCTTGAAACAAATCAAGGATCATGGCTGCCGTTCGCGTGTCTACACTGCCAGTCGGTTCATCTGCCAAAAGCAGCTTGGGCTCGTTCGCCAAAGCGATGGCAATGGCTACCCGCTGCTGCTCCCCGCCGGACAGTTCGCTGAGCTTGTTCTTTTTTCGGTGGCCCAGCCCCACCAGCTCCAACAGCTCGTGTGCGCGCTCTCTTTTTCGTTTGCCCCGCAAAAGCATCGGCATCTCCACATTTTGCAGAGCGGACAAATAGGGGATCAGATTGCGGGCGTTGTTCTGCCAAACAAAGCCTACCGTCTGCAATCGATATTGAACCAGCTCGGAGGTCGTCAAACGAAACAAGTCAGCTCCTCCGACGGAAAGCTTTCCTGCCGAGGGACGGTCCAGTCCCCCCAGCATGTTCAGAAGCGTTGATTTGCCGCTCCCACTGTTCCCAATAATGCCCATCAGCTCTCCTGTCTCAACACGCAGATCCAGCCCTTGCAGCGCGACCACTTCCAGATCATTTGCCTTATAGATTTTGACCAAATTCTCGCATACGATCATCTGATTAGTCCTCCCCCAGCTTCACGGCTTGATGGATCTGCATCCGTGACAGCAGAATACCGACGATCCCGATTCCGATGACCAGTGTCGCAGCAATGAACGTATAAATGATTTGTTCATCCTGCGGCATGGAAATGACAGTAAAGGGAGGAACTTGCTTATCGGCGTGCAAATAGAGACTGAGCGCAGGTAAAAACAGACTGTTTGCCAGCTTGCCCGCAGCCATTCCAATCACAAAAGCAACGCCAAACGTCAAGAGCTGCTCCCAAGCGAGGATGGCAAGAAGTTGTCTTGATGGCATCCCCATCGCACGAAACACACCGTATTGCAATTTTCTTGCCCCAAGTGTAAGCACCCAGTACATCAGGTAGCCAATAAAGGTGACCAGCATGGACAACAGGAACCCTAGCGTCAGTGATCCGTTCAGCCCCAAGTAAAATGCGCTGTTTTTCACCTGAATGACTTGCTGTTTGGCATTTTCCAGCCAATAGAGCTCTACTCCCGATTGTTCCAGCCCCTTGTACAGCGATTCGGAAGATGATCCCTCTTTCATTTTGATCCAAACCTGATACGGCTCCATGTGAATCTTGTCTTGTATGAACGGTAGATTGGCGACTGCCAAATACTGTTCTTCCGTACTGCTTCCATATGTGCTTTTAACAGGCGTCGGATTCCATCCCGGCCAGTAGTCGACGATGGCATACACAATCATTTCAACCCTGCGCGTATCTCCCCAACCGACAACGATGGTTTGTCCCTCTATCACATTCAGCTTGTCAGCGAGGGTACGAGAAAGCAATAGGGCACGAGGTTCTTTTGCCAGCAAATTCAAATACTCATGAAAGTGATGCGACAGCAAGCCAGTCTTCATCCAAGCTGTCTGCGCGAACTCGTTAGGATCGATCCCCATCAAGGTGATGTCCTTCACAGGATCGCCTCGAAAAGAGGCCTCCGCTAGTCCGTTTACATACACTTTTGCTGCATGCTCTACCTCAGGCAGGCGACTGTACACACCAAAATCCGGCTCAATATACTGAATCGGAGGAGCTACAGGCTCTTTTTCCAATTCCATTATCTTTCCATCTTCTTCAATCACTGCTCGTCGATGAACGGTTACGATCGGCTTGTCGCTCTTCCACTCCGCCTGTAAACGAATATCCGCGCCGATTTGGTAACGGATTTTCTCCTCCGCATTTTGATTAATTGTCCGTGCCATACTTGCGCTGAACATCCCTACAGCAACCGTAATCGTCACAAACAGCATGAGAAAATGATATTGCCGTGGAGCCCTCCCTACCTGAACGAGCGTCGTATGCAGAGAAAGCGGGAAGAAGGAACGTCCTGCCCAAGACATCAGTCGTAGGAGCCACGGATACAATCGGAGAAGCAGAAGTCCAAAACCTAGAGAAAACAGAACCGGCACAAAAAAGAGAAGGAAATCGATCGACATGGCCGAAGCGCCTTCGGTCGTTTTTGCTGCGTTTTCAGCGGCATTTCGAAAGGAATACCAGCCATACCACGAGACCGCAAGCAACAGTACGTCGAGAAACAGCCGATGCCAAATGGCCTGCCCATTCATTCTCGCAATGCTTTGCTTGTGCGAAACGATATTTTGTCTGGTTGCCATAAAAACAGACAGCAAGAGGAGTGTGATGCAGGCGAGCACCGTCCACGCAGCATACACGAAAACTTCGCGGCTAATAGTGACATCCAAGCCTTTGCGATCGACGAATTCGAGAAAACCATTTGAGATGCCAAGTAACTTGCTGAGCTGTATCCCCACATATGGTCCGATCAGAAAAGCGCATAATCCCAGAATGGTAATCTCCATGAAATAAATGAAGAAAATCTGCATTCTGCTGGCTCCCCTGCTGCCCAACACTGCGATTTCCGTTCGCTGTCGTTCTACAATTAATCCCGATACCATGACGAGATAAAGACCCAGCATAATAAAGATGGGGATGTAGAGCGACCAGAGAATGGTTCTGAATTGCTTCTCTTGCTCACTGTACTTGCCCACGAGGCTAGCCGCGGGAAACTGAACGTTGATCTCCGCTTTTTTCAATCCGTGCTGCTGCAGCTTCCCTTCGATTCCGGATACGACTGATTTCAGCTTGTCTGTATCACTGATACGAAACGATTGGTAGTGAAGGGCCGTATACATCTGAGTTGCGATCACCAGATTTTTCTCTTCCAAAAACGATTTACGATAAATCCGTTCATCCAGTACGAAGCCATTGGAGTATTCACTGGCAGAAACAAACCAGTAAGGATCGTTACCCTCTTTTTCCTTGAACACGCCGACCGGCTTTACGAGCACCTTGAGTCCTTCTACTTCTTTCGTAGTCAGCTCATAGATATTGCCCAGCACCATTTTCCGATCCTTTAGCGCTTTTTCCGTTACCAGCGCTTCATATACGCCATCAACGGGGGTTGCTGCAGGTAGACGACCGTCGACAAGCGTCATGTGCTGCTCCAGAGCACTGAGAGAATAGAGTCGCGAACTCTCGATTGGACGTTTCGACTCCGTGTTTTGCTGGATGGTGCCCAATGGGATTGTCCGGAAAACGGTCACTTTTTCATAAACGGGTACATTTAGTGAATCAATTACTTCGTTTTGAAGGTGTGCTGCCATTTCATCAACGAGAGCCACACCATTTTTACCCAGCTTGTTTTGATTGACGGAGATTAGCAAACCACCGGGGAAACGCTTCACATTCTTTTGGTATTCCTCCATGTCCTTCGTCAGCATGCGCTGGAGTATGCCTGACGTGAATGCAGGAATACTGGATACCAATCCGACAGCGACGATCAGCCCGATCAGCAGGCTGCCGACCAGCCAGCGGTTATTCATCATTTTCCGCAAGATCATTTGCAGCATCGCCACGACACTGTCCCCCTATTCCAAAATAACCAGTTGGCCTGCCGAAAGACCTTTGCGAATCTCAACCTCCGTCTGGGTCATGATACCGGTCTCCACGTCGACTTCTTTTTTGCTAGTACCGTCCAGCACCCGAACGTACTTCCTGCCTGATATTTCATGGACGGCTTTTCTTGGTACAATCAGCGTCTGATCCTGCTTGTCCAAAATCACTTTAATGCTAACGCCTGTCCCAACTTCCAAGCCCTTCGGGGAAATTTTCGGTGCGATGAGCAAACTTCTCTGATACAGCCTTGTCATCTCCTCGGGTAAACCGGATGGGACATTCAAAGGTGTCTGGACCACTGTCCCCTCGCCATTTGCGTCATCCTTGCCCGTGAGAATGACGGACATCCCTTCTTTCACGTCTTTCAGAGCCTCACCATCGGGGGCGGTATACACGACGAACAGCTTGCTCGGATCGCCAAGTGTAACCAACTTTTGAAAAGCTTCTACCTCATCCCCCACCTGCTCGTTACTGACGAACAGCACGACTCCATCAAAAGGCGCGATCAGCTTGGTCTGTGCAAAGCGATTTTGCAAATTGGCCAGATCCATTTCTTTTTGTCTTACGTTCAGCCGGGCACGCTCCACCGCATACTCCCGCTGCTTGGGGTCCTGCAATTTCGCCAAGTCGAGCTTAGCCTTTTCCAATTCAATTTGGGAGAGCTTGGTCTCGTTTACCTTGGCGTGCATCTCCGCCTTCACAACATCCAGCTTGGCTGATTCGACTGCGTAGTGATTATCTTGCTCAGCCTCACGCAGCTCCAGCTTGGCCTTGTCCACTTCGTACTTGGCCGACTCAATTTGGCGCTCCAGGTCAGCGGCGTCCAATTCCGCGAGCACTTGTCCTTTTTTCACCTTATCGCCGCCCTGGACAGCAAAAGACTTCAGCCGAAGTCCTTTTGTCTCCGGGAATGAGAGCTCTGCCGTTTTCACGGTTGTGAAGGAAGCGTTTCCACTCACGCTTTTGACAATCGACCCTTGTACTACTTCCGCCACCTCGTATTTGATCGGGGACGGCTCTACCAACGGAGGTGCCAGGACCTCTTCTTCCTTGGGAAACAAGGAGCAACCCGTCAACATAAGGGATGCGGTCACGTACGCCAACATGATTTTTCTAGGCCTTGATACGGCCGTCCTCCAATTCATAAACATCGTCCGCCACCTCCATTACACCAGGATCATGCGTCGTCATGACTATGCTCATTTCACCATCATCCACCAGACGGCGAAACAAACGACTAATTTGCAGACCCGTTTTACTATCCAGCTCAGCTGTCGGCTCATCCGCCAACAGAAGGGTAGGTCTGCTCGCAATGGCTCTGGCAATCGCACAGCGCTGCTGTTCTCCTCCAGACATCTCAAATGGCCGATGATGTGACCTTTTAGACAGCCCTACGAAATCAAGCGATTCGTGAACACGCTTCTTCCATTCCGCAGCAGGGACCCCTGACAGCCGCAGTCCAAACTCAACATTTTCAGCAGCGGACATCAGCGGAAGCAAGCCAAACGACTGAAAGATAAATGCCATGTTCTTTTGCCTGATCATCGTTCGTTGATGATCCGATAGCTGACCGATTTCTCGTCCCTGAAAGTACACGCTTCCTGCTGTTGGACGATCGAGACCGCCCAGGAGGTTTAATAAGGTGGTTTTTCCTGAGCCGGATCTGCCTTTTAATACGAGCAGTTTCCCTGACTCTACGCGCATTTCTACGCCCGCAAGCGCTCTGACGGCAGTTGCCCCTCGGCCAAACGTGCGTTCTACGCTTTTTGTCTCTGCAATGAACGACAAAATGACACCCCCGAAATCTATCTGAAAAGTATGAGTTTTGTTAATAGTAACTGAAAAACAAGGCTATTTTTCATAAAGTTGAAATAAATTAATATAAACAGAAATAAATAACCTACACACAAAAGCGGCGTTCCCTCCTCTGTAGATTCTCGAGAAGTGATCGCCGCGTCGGTTCATCATATTCGGTGGTGTTTACAGTTCTTTTATAAAAAGAATTTCATCGCGGATCGGGATACCGTTGTCTGCGATGAGTGGGATTTCTGGTTTGATTTGGCGGGCCTTAGCCACAGCGTTTACATACAGCTCATGAAGCAGATAGCCTCTTTTTTGGTAAAAGCCCATGGCATGCAGGTTGTCATTGGTGGTGACGAGCTTCATGCGGTGGCAGCCTTTTTCTTTGGCGGTCTGCTCTACTTGATTGAGGAGGGCAGTCCCGATTCCTTTGTTTTCGATCACGCAGTCCAAGGAAATGATTTCACATTCGTTATTTTCGAGGACAAAAGTAATAAATCCGTTGATCCCACTGTCATCACCTTGCACAGCGTAACCATCCAGCGCATCGCATTGGAAAACACCACTGGAGATGACCATTTGCGGACTTCCCCAATGTTTAATAAAAAATTGTGTGACTACGTTTTTGTCCAGATCACTTGTTGAAATAATCTGCATGGCTTTCACCTCGATTACGAACGTACATCCAGCAGTACTTTTCCTGTACTCGCCCTGCTCTCCACCCACGCATGGGCGTCAGCTGCTTCTTCCAATGCAAAATGCTTGCCGATCTTGATGTCGAGCTGGCCATTCGCCAAATAATCCAAGACTTGCTTGGCTGTATCCTGCAAAAGATGTGGACGCAGCTTGCGTGTCGTCCCAAAGCTGAATCCCAATACAGAGCGGCAGCTGGCATGCAGGTCGATCGTCTTGATCTGACCGATTTCACCGCTGGCATTGCCGAAATGAACGAGACGACCGTACCACGCGAGACACTCGAGACTACGCTCGCTCACCGTTCCGGAAATGGAGTCCAAAATGACATCAGCTCCCGCCCCATCCGTCAGCTCACGTACCCTCTCCACAAAATCGTCGCGGTCATTGCAGATGACATGGTCCGCGCCGGCTGACAAGGCAATGCCTGCCTTCGCCTCACTTCCAACTGTACCAATGACACGTCCCGCTCCAAGCAGTTTGGCAACTTGGATCGCTGTCGTCCCGATTCCTCCCGCAGCTGCATGGATCAGTACCGTTTCCCCTTTGGCAATGCGAGCAACCTTCGCCAAGAGCTGATACGAAGTAAACGACACGACAGGGCAAGCCGCTGCTGTTTCCGTGCTGATTTGATCTGGCAGTGCAAAGGTCAGGCTCTCATCCGCTACGATATACTCTGCGTACGATCCGTTAGCCGGAAACGCGATGACACGTTGGCCCACCTTGAGATTCTGCACCTCCGAGCCCACTGCTTCAATGACTCCGGTCGCGTCGAGCCCCGGGATAAACGGCAGTTTAGCTGCTCCTTTTTTTCCGTACCTGGATTTGATATCGGCAAAATTGACGCTGGTCATCTCAACGCGGATCAGAACCTGCGCAGGTGACACAGATGGCATATCAACTTCCGTATATTTCATCGTTTCAGGACCGCCCAGCTCCGTTACCAAGATCGCTTTCATGAGAACCCTCCAGTTAAGATCGAAATGGAATGTCAGTTTTGCAGAATTGCCATGATCGCTGCTTTTTTCGCTTCGAACTCTTCGTCAGATAACGCAGGTGTAATCGCAGCCTGCGGAATGTCCACCAGCAGATCATGCCACGATTTGCAGCCTTGATAAGCCGCTTCAATCGGGATTTCTACCGGAACCTCCAATCGGTACGTCCGCACGAACAAAATGTGCAGCGGCTGTTTTTTCTTCCAATGCAGGCGTACATCTGCGAAATTGTCTGTCCAGATGTGGAAGGGAGAAAGCGCACGCAGCTTGGCGTCGTCCATCAGCTCGACATCGTCGGTTACTTCGGCAAAATACTCGATCGTCACCGTCTTCTTATCCATCGTCCAGCCTTCGAGGGTCGCGTCCAACAGGTGTTGGTAGTCTGGCTTTACCATGTCACGCTTCTGGTGCTCATAGGTCGGATACAAATAAAATTGATTGTTTTCCAAGCGGAATTCTCGTGTTTCTTCGTATAATCCACCCTTGCGGATCGTGATGATTTGCTCACCTTCTCCAAGTGCTTTGACGGCGACTGCCCATTCCTTCAAGCTAAGGGGGGATAGCGGCTGTACAATCGACTGCATGCAGCACGGCTCCCTTCTACTGTCAGAATCGTTTGATGACTTTAGTCTAGCTCAATTCCGTTTCGTTGAGAAGTCGTCTGCAACAGTTGGTCCACGTACTGCATAGCCCCTTGCAGTCGCTCGGCATAATTGCCCCGCAGAGTCACGTACGATATCCGACGCACATCCAGCATTTTGCGCAGCTTTTCATGATTGCGCAAGCGCACCTCTTCTTCTCCGTGCACGCGTAATCCATCATCTACCCACGCAACATCGGGCTCCAAGAACAGCCACAAATCATACTGCTGCTCCCCCGCAATCTGATCAAGAACAGGGAAGGTTTGCCCGGTGTACAGCTCTGAGTAAAACTGGGTGACAATCGCTTCGGTATCGATGAACAAGAGCTTGTTGGCTTTCCCCAGTGCTTCGTATTCTTTCATTTTGTGACCATACGCGATATGCGGAAAATACTCAGGTGTCAAAATCGTATCGCAGCCCCCGACCTCTTCGCAGATCGTTCGCCCGTACTCCTCGACAAACACCGTGTTGTATATTTTCGCGAGATAGCGTGTCATGGTAGATTTTCCGCAGCTCTCTGTTCCTACCACCACTACCTTTTTTACAAAATAGGGCTGAACCATGCTCGGGATGTGCTGCCAGTGAGCATAGACCCCTTCGTTTCGGATCTGGGTAGCGGAAATCGGCACTTGGCTGCGAGCTTCATCGAGAATGATGTGTTCTGCGTCCGGGTATAAGCGGCGAAAAATCGGATCGTAGGCGGACTCGGAGCTGAAGATCCGGTCTATTTTTTTGCCGATCTTGCGCTTGATGTCCGCAGCGCCCGCCTCCCAATCGTAGCTCTCGTCGCTGTCCGCCCAATCCTCTACCGCAAGCACCTGGACATTTTCCATATCCTTGACCAGCGTGGACAGCCATCTCAACCTCACTTCATAGGGGATCGGCTTGATTCCTGCCTCTTCACACAGCTTTCGGTCCCGAATTGGGCTGTGCGAAAGAACGACGTACAGCTCATCGCAGCGGCAGGCAGCCTGCGTAATCGCGTATACATGTCCCAGGTGTAGTGGCAAAAATTTGCCGCCAATGAAGCCTACGCTCCCCATGTCTGCTCCTCCTTTTGCTTGCGGTACTGCCGAATCCAGTTCATCAACCCGTAGATGGCATTCACCAAATAAGCGGACCACATGACCAGCATCGAGATATCGCTACCGTCTTTCAAAAACGCCACCAGCCACATGTAAATCGTGAACAAATCAATGATGATCCAGACAACCCATTGCTCGACCAAGCGCTTCACCATGAAAAGCATCGCGATGACCGAGAGAACTGCCGTCAAGGAATCGACAAAAGGCAAGGCTCCGCCCATTTGCTTCAGGACAAACCCATAGGCAATCGTTGCGATGATACAGAGAATGCTCCACACCATCCGCGCACGGTTGGACATAATGGTAATCTTGACGTCATTTTGTTTGACTTCCGACACGCGGTTTTTGCGCCACAGGTAGAGTCCAATAAATTGCATCGGCAAAAAATAGAGAAGATTCAGCATCACTTCGCCATAGTACTTTTGACCATATGCGACGAACGCATACAGGACAACATTGATGATACCAGGGTAGTAGCTCCACGTCTTTCCTTTGGCGACGAGCACGACACTCAGCATGCCTGTTAAGGACGCGATCAAGCCGATCAAGGTATCATCCAGTGCGAAATACAAATAGACGGTTACAAGCGTAAATGACACGAGCCATATTTTCTCAAACCAGTTCCAGTCTGCTAAAAAGCCGCTGCTTTTCGCATTCATGCGAATCTCTCCTTGAACGCCCGCAGGTTTTCCTGGCGCGCAGAATTGTCGTAGACAGCAAAAACGATGTGGTCAAAAAGCTGTGCATACTGTTCTTCGATCAAGACAGTCGCAAAGTAATCTGCTACGTCCTGTGTCCTGTTGCGGAAAACTCCACATCCGTACGCTCCGAGAATGATGGTCCGGTGGTTGTGAATGGCTGCTGTTCGCAATATTTTTCGAATGCGCTCCTTCATGACAGGGCCAATCTTTGCGATATTTTCAGGCTCTCGTTCGCGAACTACTCCAGCATTTACAGCAGGCGCCGTAATAAATGACAGGGGATATGGAGCGTCCAGAAGCTGATCGCTTTGATCGCGAATCACTGGCACCCGCGGTGAGTAAATCATGTAGTCGGAATAAAAGCATGTTTTCAGCTTACGATGGTAGGTGTACATTTCCTGCATTTGCACGATGCACGGATACAGCCCGGAGGAACGCGCCAAGCTCTCTTCCTGCGCCTGGCTTCCTCCGAGGAAGCCTCCGCCCGGATTTTTGGCTGAAGCAAAATTCAAGCATACGGCATCAGTTCGTTTCTCGTGTACGACGAGGCGCTTCGCTGCATCCAGACTGGATTCCGAGGTGACTTCGATCTTGGCACGCAGCTGTGCAGCAGTTGTTGGATGTGATGGCAGTTGCACAGTGTCTGCTGCCAAGTCATTTGGACGATACAGAACCGATTGGCTGATTGCAGCAGCTAGATCCTCCGTAATATTCTTCTGTTCCCCCGCTTTGTTTACATAGTAGCCTTGCTCTATGATTTGCAGCGTCTCTTGCGCGATTCGCACGCGTACGCTTCGATTGTGTCCTTGGTTCATTGTGATTTCCTCCCTTATAAAGGGCTATGTCTGATCCATCCATTCCGGGTTAAAACGGAAATACTTGGATGGTCGATGCCCTGCATGTTTTCGATATTGATTCGTTTCCAGAACTTTGTCCGCTACCTTCCTGCGAAAAGCGGCAGCCAACAGTTCACGTCCCAAAATCACTTCGTATACCTGCTGCAGATCGCTTAACGTGAACAGCTCTGGCATTAAGGCAAAGGCGATATCCGTGTATTCAATCTTGTTGCGCAATCGCTCCAGTGCGTATTGAATAATTTTGGCGTGATCAAATGCAATGTTGTTCGTCTCTACAATTTCGCGGGTCTCACGTACAGTACGGCCTGTTACTGTTTTCGTGATCTTAATGGTGGCAGACAGCTCTTCGCTTTCATGTACAAGGCGCAGCTCCAGCCATTTTTCGGTAATGGAACCCTCTTTTGTCGCCGTCTTCGTTTCTCTCAGCCACCTGTCCTCGATGCGGTACCACTCCGCTTCCTCTGCATCATCCCCAGCTTGCAGCTGTAAGGACGAGCTGTCTACCAAGGCCATGTACGACGTGCTGATGACCCATGTACGCGGGTCTCTGCCGGCATCTCCCCAGGTGTAGAGCTGTTCCAAATAAATGTCGTCGACGTTCGTTTCCGTCAGCAGCTCTCGCCTTGCAGCTTCCTCCAGGCTCTCCCCAAGTATGACAAAACCACCTGGCAAAGCCCATTGACCCATATACGGATGCTCACCGCGCTTCACGAGCAAGATTTTCAACGACTTGGGCGAAAGCTTGCGGTAGTTTTCCTCCAGCTCATCCATCACGGTGAATACCAGCATATCGACTGTCACAGACGGTCGCTCGAATTGGCTGACATCATAAGCCTCCAAGTACTCCTGTTCGGTTTGTCCCCGTTTATTTACATGTGATTTTTTGATCATCCAATCGCCTCTTTTAGCTGCCGATTTGTTGTTACTGTTTTGTTATTAACAAAATGTTATTATCAAGTTGTTGGTATCATATTACTCTTTCCTGTTTTTGGTGTCAACAAAGAATTAGAGTATGGTTTTTCTTAAAAAAGCTACGTAGAAGAAGCGCATTTCCAGTCCAAGCGCCTCTGGAGCCCACCCCAGCGTAGTAATAAATGGCGGGGAATTTCAGCTTCACCTATGGAATACCTCATCGAAACTTCTACGTTTGAAGCGCTCCCGCCATTTATTCCGAAGCGGACAGTCCCAACCCACAGCGGGGCGGAGGCCGAAGCGTAGACTGGAAATGCGCTTCTTCCCACCACCGAAGCCACTTGTTTAACCCAATGCAAAAAGCCCCCTGCCAGTTAATTAACTGACAAGAGGCTTCATACTATCTATTCGTTTTATTAAGCAGCACTTGGATCGGCTTTTACTGCGCGAACATAGTCGTCTGCTTTCTTTTTGTCAAACTGACCTTCCCAACGAGAGATCACGATTGCTGCAACCGCATTACCTACTACGTTTACAACGGTACGTGCCATATCCATCAGACGGTCTACACCAGCGATGAATGCCAGACCTTCGACCGGAAGTCCAACAGAGCCGAGCGTCGCCAACAATACCACGAACGATACGCCCGGTACACCAGCGATCCCTTTGGAAGTAACCATGAGCACGAGCATCAGGGTGATCTGCGTGCTGATTGGCATTTCAATTCCGTACATTTGTGCAATGAACAGAGCAGCCAGAGCTTGGTAAAGAGTGGAACCATCCAGGTTAAAGGAATAACCTGTCGGAATAACAAAGGACGTAATCGCCTTCGGACAGCCCATCTTCTCCATTTTAGTCATAATTCTAGGCAGTACCGTCTCAGAGCTGGATGTGGAATACGCCAAGAGCAGCTCGTCCTTCAATACGCGTAAAAGTGACGTGATTTTGACTCCGCCGATACGGGCACAAATTCCCAATACCACTAGGATGAAGAAAAGCATTGCAAAGTGAACCAAAATAACCAGTTTCCCTAATGGGATGAGCGATGACAGACCGAATTTGGAAACGGTAACACCAATCAACGCAAAAACACCAAATGGAGCGAAGCGCATGATGGTGTTTACGACCCAGAACATCGCATCCGCAACCCCATTGAAGAAGTTGAGAACGGGCCTTCCTTTTTCTCCGGCTGCTGCGACACCAAGTCCAAACAGAACGGAGAAGAAAATAATCGCTAACATGTCACCACGTGCGAGTGCATCAAACACATTCGTAGGAACAATATTGACGAATGTTTCTACCATTCCGTGTGCTTGTGTGGTTTCAGCCGTATCTACATACGAGTTGATATCGGTTTTGGTAAGAACCGTACGGTCCACACCGGCACCCGGTTGAAAAATATTGGCCGCTAACAGACCAACGATAATGGCGATCGTGGTAACGATTTCAAAATACAGAATCGTCTTACCACCGATCTTGCCCAGCTTCTTCATGTCCCCTACGCCTGCTACGCCCACAATAAGCGTGGCAACAACGATCGGAACGACAATCATTTTAATCAATCGGAGAAAAATATCACCGATAGGCTGTAAATAGGTCGCCACTGCTGGATTGCCATAAAAAATAGCACCCACCAGGATACCCAGAATGAGACCGATGACAATCTGCATCGCTAATCCAAACCGCTTCATTCTGACACCTCGCTATAAAAGATTAAGATGTGACTCTCAAGCGATATGCATATGAGCATCAAACTTGAGTGGTATATAGGTGAGCATCATATCATGACTTTTTGTGTTTTCCCCTTTTTTGTATTCTTTTCATTTCTTTATTTTTTCTGATAAACATTATCAAGTCGCGGTATGATGGGGCTCATTGTGTTCGCTTCTCTTAAAATGATAAAATAAGGTAAACCATTTTCAGCGATTTTTCATTCAGAATGGAGCGCAGACATGACGATTCGGAAAATGATCATCCTGCTACTCGTACTGGCAGTCGGGTTGTTTCTCTTGCCTTACTCCGTCCCCTTCCTGCTAGCACTGTTAACAGCAATTCTGGTAGAACCGCTCGTCTTGTTTCTCATCAAAAGGCTACGAATGAATCGGATGAGTGCGGTGATCGCATCCTTTTTCCTCTTTCTCATTACTTTTGGGATCGTACTGTACTGGATCGGTACGCAGATCGTGATTCAGGGCATCGATTTGGCCCAGCGATTACCAGCCTTTTCTCAGCATATTTTTGAGCTGGTCGAGTCTTATTTGATGAGCTGGGAAATTTACTATGCGTCTTTACCTGCCGAAGCCGTCTCGGAAATCCAAAGTGTCTTCGCCGGGCTTAAAAGCTGGGCTCTCAACTCAGCCTCGACGGTTGCCAAAGGCATTCTCGGTGTAGCAGCCATTGTTCCGGGCTTCTTGATCTCCACGATTATTTACTTGGTTGCCTTGTTTTTGATTAGTCTCGATTTGCCGAAATTACGTGCAGGGTTCATGAGAATGTTCACGGTGTCGGCTCGGGAAAAGGTCGAGGTGGTCATCTCTCAATTGAACCGCGCCACCGTTGGCTTTTTACGTGCCCAAATCATCCTGAGCCTGATGACGTTCACGCTGTCCTTTTTGGGATTGCTTATTTTACAGGTCAAGTATGCAGCCGTCATCTCGCTGTTGATTGTACTCGTCGATATTCTCCCGATATTGGGCGCAGGCTCGTTTCTCGTCCCTTGGGCCATCTACAACTTCTTGATGGGCAACTCTTATTTGGCAATCGGCCTGATCGTCATCTTCCTCGTGATAACGGTCGTACGCCGAATTATTGAGCCCAAAGTTCTCGCGTCCAATCTGGGAATTAGCGCATTAGCTGCTCTTGTCAGCTTGTTCCTCGGTTTTCAGGTAATGGGGTTTTTCGGGTTGATTCTTGGTCCAGCGCTCGTCATTATCTACGAAGCCTTGCGGAAAGCCGGATTTTTGAATTTCAAGATTGATTTTTGATCGAAAGAAGTGGCCATTGATATTGAACGGGGGGAGCGAGTAATGCGTACATACAAAGAGCTGAGCACTTCACAACGGACAATCATGACACCTGGACCTGTCGAGGCCGAGCCTAGCGTTCTTCGCGTAATGGGCTCGCCCATCTTGGGACAATTCGATCCACAATTCACAAGCATCATGAACGAAACGATGGAAATGCTCAGGCAATTGTTTCAGACATCCAATCATTGGGCATTTCCGATAGATGGAACTTCACGGGCTGGTATCGAGGCTGTTTTGTGCAGCATGATTGAGTCGGGGGATCGGGTGCTCGTACCCATTTATGGACGCTTCGGGCACTTGCTCACGGAGATTGCGGAAAGGTACGGCGCAGATGTCATTACGCTGGAAACGCACTGGGGTAGTGTGTTTGACCCGCAGGATGTTATTGCGCAAATCGAGCGAGTTCAGCCAAAAATCGTAGCGATGGTTCACGGCGAAACCTCCACCGGCTGTGTTCAGCCTCTGAAAGAAATCGGGGAAGCATGCCGACGCATGGATGTCCTGTTTGTCGTCGATGCTGTCGCTTCGATCGGCGGGACGGAAGTGAAGGTAGACGATTGGTACATCGACGCTTGTATTGGCGGCACGCAAAAATGCCTGTCAGTTCCGTCTGGGATGGCTCCCATTACTTTTAATTCTCGTGTAGAAGCTCTTTTGCTCCAACGGAAAAAAATCGAGCGTGGACTCGCTGATCCCTCTGCCCCGAAATCTGTACAAACCCGAACGATCCGCAGCAACTATTTTGACTTGAGCCAGCTCATGGATTACTGGGGACCCGCACGGTTGAACCACCATACGGAGGCGACGACGATGCTGTACGCCTTGTACGAAGGAGTGCGTATCGCCCTCACGGAAGGCCTGGAAGCGAGATTCGCCAGACATCGCCTCCATGAACAGGCATTGGTCGCAGGCGTTTTGGCAATGGGATTGCAGCTCTACGGCGATCCCGCTTGCAAGCTTCCTGTCGTCACCTGCATCAATATTCCCGATGGACTGGACGGAGAGTCGGTACGCGCCATGCTGCTCGAAGATTTTCACATAGAGATAGCCAGCTCCTTTGGTCCACTAAAAGGGAAAATCTGGCGCATTGGCACCATGGGCTACAGCTGCCGCAAGAAAAATATTTTGCATGTTCTTGGCGCACTGGAAGCGGTTCTCATCCGTCATGGAGCGCGTGTGCATGCAGGACGGGCCGTTCAAGCCGCTTTAGATATTTACCATGGCTAAAAACAAAGGCCGCCGGGGCAATACATGCCCGAGCGGCTTTTATGTTGTTCACAACTGATTGCGGATTACTGTTCCACTAGTCACATTGGTAAGACGCCCATCAGACACGGTGATATTCCCATTGACCAGCACATGACGAATACCCAGGGACTGCTGCATGGGTGCCTCATATGTTGCCCGATCCATGATCTTGTTCGGGTCAAATACGACGAGATCCGCCCAGTATCCTTCTCGTAAAAATCCTCGATCCCGCAGTCGCAGCAATTGAGCTGGTGCCCCTGTCATTTTTCGCACGGCTTCCCATAGCGGAAACGATTGTTTCTCTCTTGCGTAATGACCTAATACACGAGCAAATGACCCGTAGAGCCTTGGATGGGGCTTTCCTCCAAACACCCCATCTGAACCGACCATTTGCAACGAATGCTTCATTACCCGCTCGACATCCGCCTCGTTTCCCCAGTGGATAATGATAGTCACTTCACCTTCTTCTTCCATTAACAGTTCAAATGCGGCATCTGCCGGGGCGATCCCTTTTTGCTTGGCAATTTCCTGCAAACTCATGCCTTCCAGCTTCCGATTGTTCGCAGAAGCTACAGATGCGATGACAAGATTGTCCCAGCCGTTGTTTCTGACGGGATTGTCGTATTCCCCGTTGTGCTCCATTTCTTCTTTTACTCGCTCGCGAATTTGGGGGTCATGTAGTCGCTCCAGCATTGCGGTGATCCCACCATCATGCATCCATGGGGGTAGTATGGCATGGAGAAAAGTAGACGCTGCTGCATACGGATATTGATCAAACGTAATCTCGATACCGCGAGCGCGCCCCTGCTCCAGCTTCTCCAAGGCAATGTCCAGCTTATCCCGATTTCTGCCACCACAAATTTTAAAATGAGAGACGTGCAGACGAACTCCCGATCTGCGTGCTGCATCGATCACTTCGTCTAATGCCTCCAACGAGTAATTGCTTTCGTTGCGGATATGAACAACAAAGCAGCCATCGTATTTAGCGGCACCCTTGCAGATTCCAACCAATTCTTCTTTGTTCGCATAGACACAAGGCGGGTATTGGATACCGGACGACACACCAACTGCACCCTGCTGCATACCTAGTTCTACCAGCTCCTGCATCGCTGCGATTTCTTTTTGCGTAGCCTCTCTACCAGCGAATCCCATCACCATGGATCGGATATTTCCATGCGGTACCAAATAGGCGATATGGCCAGTCAGCTTCGCCTGTTCAAGGAATGCCAGGTATTCATCAATGCTTTCCCAGGGCCAATCTCCGATGTCACCATTGATTCTTTTCAATTGCTTCATCCAGAGTGGTTTCGTCTCACTCGTCACGGGCGCAACAGAAACCCCATCCTGACCGACAAGCTCTGTCGTAATTCCCTGCAACACCCGGATATGGTGAATATCAGGTCGCGCACACCACAAATCTGAATGAACATGTGCATCAATAAAACCAGGAGCGACCACCATTCCTGTTGCATCGATTTCCGTGGTTCCTCCCGAAGGAATACATCTCGCCATATGGGTGATTCGCCCGTTTTCGATCCCAATGTCTTGCCTCGTCCACGGATTTCCTGTACCATCACAAACCATCCCATTGCGTATGACGATATCAAACGTTTTCAGTACCATGTACACGTCTCCTCACTATTGGACAGAAACATTCCAGAATGGTGCATCCATGAAGTACTGATAGCCTTTCACGTAATTGCGATGTGCCGCCAATCCGTGCAAGTCCCCTATTTTGACAATCGGGAGATCCTCCCAGAACAAGGCTTGTATTTTCTCAAATACGGCCTTCTGCTCTTCAAAGGTAACTGTATGACGAAGCTCATCCAGCAATGCATCCATCTGCGGGTTGTTGTACCAGCCTGGCCACTTGTTTCGAGAGTCTAAATACAGGGTTTGAACCGGGTTTGTGTAGGTTGGAAAGCCAGTGAAAAAGATGTTCCACTTGGTTTCATCTGAACGTTTGCTGACCATCGTAGGCCAGTCGTAAATCTCGAAGTTTACTTTGACCCCGATTTTCTCCAGCTGGTCTTTGACCATGATGGAGCTTTTGTAGATGTATTCGTAATCCTTTGTGGTGATGATGGTCACGGGCTCGCCGTTGTAGCCAGCTTCAGCCAACAGCTTTTTCGCCAATTCAGGATTCTTCTGATTGTATTTTTCTTTACCTGCTTCTGAATGCCACGGCTGCTCGACGAACATCAGGCTGTGATCCAATCGGAAAAAATCCGGGTTCCCGCTGATCCCCATCATGATCATTTCATGGTCGAGTGCAGCATTCACTGCTTGGCGTGCCGTTACATTGGCAAACAAGCCTTTTTTCTTGTTAAAAATCATGCCGACGTATTTTTGTGGCTTCGACACGACCGTCACCAGATTAGGGTCACCTTTTAACTGCTCGTAGTTGTCAAAAGGGAGCTCATCAGCGAAATCGTACTCCCCCGATTGAAGACCTGCCACGCGTGTAGCTGCATCCGGAACGGTGTGGAAGTAAATGTGGTCTACCATGGCTTCCTTTTTCCCGCCCAATCCGCTTGCTGGCTCGGACAATGCTTGATAATCGGCATATTTTTCGAGATGAATGTATTGATCCTGCTTCCACTCTACAAATTTGAACGGTCCTGTCCCAATGTATTCTTTTACGCCTTCTTCCGTAGCTACTTCAATGACTTCCTTCGGCATGATCATTGCGCCCTGTTGAGGAAATGCGAGAGAGGTTAGCAAGGTGCCGGATGGCTTTTCCAATGTGATAATAATTTTGTCCTTGTCCTTGGATGAGATCGTAGCATTCGCAAGGGCTGTTTTTCCATTTGGTGACAGCTCCTTCCAGCGATTGAGCGAAGCAATCACATCCTCTACGCCCAGAGCTTTTCCATTATGAAAGGTGATTCCTTCCCTGAGCATGAAGGTGATCTCTTTCCCGTCTTTACTCACTTCAAAAGACTTCGCCAGCATCGGAATAGGCTTGTAGTCTTTATCCAGCGTGACGAGCGGCTCGAAAATATGCCAACCGACTTGGAGCGCCACTGTCGTGGATGTTTTCACCATATCGAGCGAAGGCGGTGAAACCGATAAAGCAACGCGCAGTTCGTTCTTCTCTTTTTTCTGTTCACTGCTAGACGCAGGAGCGCTTGAAGACGGAGCGGAAGTACACCCCAGTAATGAGAGTGTCACGATGAGAAGAAGTGTCAACATATAACCAATCGGCTTCTTGATCATGGAAAATCCCCCTTCGTTAATCGAATTTTCAGGTAATTTTCAAGCTGATCTCTTCATTTCGAATCACTGTCCCTGCGGTCAAGCCCGTGAAGGACGAGTGATCCACCGCCACCTTCCCATTCACGAGCACATATTTGATCCCGATCGGCTCTAGGAGCGGCTGCTCGTAGGTCGCTTGATCTGCAACCGTTATCGGGTCAAAAATAACAAGATCAGCCCAATACCCTTCGGAGATGAATCCTCGATCCTTGAGTCGAAGCAGCTGTGCAGGCGCTCCAGTCATATGACGAATGGCTTCAGACAACGTGAGTATTTCTTGTTCCCTGACAAACCGCCCCAATATTCGCGGGAAGGTTCCGTACAGCCTCGGATGCGGTTTTCCGCCGAAGATCCCGTCCGAACCGACGATTTGCAATGGATGCTTCAGCGCGTTCGTGATATCTTGCTCTTCCCCCCATGAAATGACCATCGTGACTCCAGCATTTTCTGCAAGCAACAGCTCAAAGACAGCATCCGCAGGTGTTGTCCCCAGCATCTGAGCAATTTCCAGTAGATTCTTCCCCTCCATGACGCGGTTCTTCTCAGTAGTGACAGACGCAATCACGATATTTCCCCAACCGCAGCTCTCTACCCAGTTTTCAAAATCATGGTTGTTCGTAAAGTCATCTTTAATCCGCCTGCGAATCTCTGGGTCTTGCAGCTTGGCGAGTAGCTCCTCTGTACCTCCATTGTGCATCCACGGGGGCAACAGGGCATGTAACACGGTTGATCCTGCTGTGTACGGATATTGGTCAAAGGTGATCTCGATCCCCTCAGCGCGGGCTTGATCCATTTTTTCTAGTGCCTGTTGGAAGTTGTCACGATTGTTTCGGCCAATCACCTTGAAATGAGAAATATGCAGACGTACACCTGAACGGCGTGCAACATCGATCATTTCATCAAGTGCTTCGAGAATGTGATTGCTTTCATTTCGCATATGGACGACGAAGCATCCATCGTATTTGGCTGCACCTTTGCATAACGCGATGAGCTCATCTTTGCATGAAAACAAATTAGGTGGATACACCAGCCCTGACGACAGGCCGACTGCTCCTTGTCGCATTCCTTCTTCTACGAGCTCACGCATTTTTCGCATCTCTTCTGTCGTAGCCCTTCGTCCCTCAAAGCCCATCACCAGCGTTCGCACAGCACCGTGGGGAACCAAATAAGCGACATTTCCGGCCAGCCCAGAGCGGCTTAAAAATTGGAGGTACTCGTCAATCGAATGCCAAGGCCAGTCTCCAATGTCACCATTCAACCCACGGAGTTGTTTTTGCCATAACGGTTTCGTCTGTTCATTGACAGGGGCAACAGAAATGCCGTCTTGCCCGAGCAGCTCTGTTGTTACTCCTTGCAGCACCTTGATTTTGTGAATGTCCGGCTTCGTGCACAACAAATCAGAATGCACGTGCGTGTCAATAAAACCGGGAGAAACAGCCAACCCTTTTGCCTCGATCTCTAGTACGGCTTCGGAGTCGTGAAGCTGTCCCATCTTCACAATCCTTCCGTCCTTAATGCCGATGTCCAACCGGGTCCACGGATTACCAGTTCCGTCGTACACCTCACCATTCCGAATAACGATATCCAGCATTCTTCTTGCTCCTCTCTATTCTTGTAACTATTAAGACACGAGATGACAAGCGACACGATGGCCCGTACCCATTTCCCGCAAAACCGGAACGACTTCCTTACAGGTAGCGATCGCTTGCGGACATCTCGGATGAAACACGCAGCCTGTTGGCAAATGGATAGGGGAGGGAACCTCGCTTGAGAGGACGATTCTCTCCTTCTTTTTCTTTGGATTAGGCTCTGGGACAGCCGACAATAGCGCTCGGGTATAAGGATGCAATGGCTCAGAGAACAAGGCTTCGGTAGGAGCTTCTTCTACTAAATGCCCCAGGTACATCACGCCGACTCGATCAGAAATATGCCGAACGACGCTGAGGTCATGAGCAATGAATAAATAGGTGAGTTGAAAATCTTCTTGCAGCTGTTGCAATAGATTGAGGATTTGCGACTGGATGGAGACATCGAGTGCGGAAACAGGTTCGTCACATACGATGAAGGCAGGTTTTACTGCTAATGCACGCGCAAGCACGATCCGCTGTCTTTGCCCACCTGAAAACTCATGCGGATATCGGTCGTAATGCTCTGGCTGTAGTCCCACTTTACGAAGAAGCTCTAGGACAAGCTGCTTATGCTGCCTTTTCTCTCCCAAATTGAAAATACTCATCGGTTCAGCGATCGCTTTGCCTATTTGCTTGCGGGGATTCAGCGCTGAATACGGGTCTTGAAAAATGATCTGCATTTCTTTTCTGGCGTTTCTGAGTTCTTCCTCCGAGAATTGAGTAATGTCCTGTCCATTGTATTGCACACTGCCTGACGTCGGTTCTAGCAAGCGAAGGATCATGCGGCCCGTTGTGCTTTTTCCGCATCCGGATTCTCCCACCAGCCCGTAGGTTTCCCCTTTGTATATGTTCAAGGAAAGATTGCTGACCGCTTTTACGTACGCTTTCTCTTGAAAGTAGCCTCGCTTGATCGGAAAATGCTTCACTAAGTTGGATACCTGTAAAAGTGGTACCGCTGATTTCTCCTTAGCTGCCAAATGCAACGCCTCCCAACCCGATTCTTTCGTGATGCCAGCATCGAACCTGATGCCCGTCCGCTATTTTAAACAAGTCTGGCGGATGCTGCCTGCACTTTTCATCTGCCAGCGGACATCTGGGTGCAAAACGACACCCTTTTGGAATTTGATGGAGCGACGGAACAATGCCTTCTATCACATGGAGCTTTTTTCCGCGTTTGCCATCAATGGTCGGGATCGATTTCATCAAACCAATCGTATAGGGATGCTTCGGATTCTCAAACAAGGTGTCCACAGACGCTTCTTCTACGATCTGTCCCAAATACATGACCAGGACGCGATCGCACACTTCCGCAACGACGCCAAGATCGTGAGTAATTAGCAGAATTCCCATCTGCAATTGCTTTTGCAGACCCAGCATCAAATCAAGAATTTGCGCTTGAATGGTAACGTCCAATGCGGTCGTCGGTTCATCGGCAATCAACAGCTTGGGCTGGCAGCACAAGCCCATGGCGATCATGACACGCTGCCTCATCCCGCCTGAGAGCTGATGAGGATAGTCGTTCACCCTCTTTTCCGGTGAAGGGATGCCGACTAAGGTAAGCATCTCAATCGTTTTTTCCTGCGCAGCTTTTTTGGACAATTTTTGATGCAGCATGAGCGATTCGGCAATTTGGTTTCCTACGGTATAAACAGGATTGAGCGAGCTCATCGGGTCTTGGAAGATCATCGATATCCGATTGCCGCGAATCTCTTGCAGCTCTTCCATGGATGATTGCAGCAGCTCTTTTTGCTCAAAAAAGATTTCACCTGTAAGCTTCGTTCCACTGTGTTTTCGGAACAGCCGTAGGATTGACAAGGAAGTCACGCTTTTTCCGCATCCCGATTCCCCAACCAGTCCGACCGTCTCACCGGAATCTACCTGAAAGGAAACCCCGTCTACAGCTGTCACCTGACCTAGCTCTGTGGAAAAGGTCGTTCTCAAGTTTTTCACTTCCAGCAATGGCACATGAATCATCCCCTTCCCGCCCTGCAGCGCTTATTTTTTTACTCGATTCGTATGCGGGTCCAATAAATCGCGGAGGCCATCTCCGAGCAGGTTCAGCCCCAGTACGGTTATCATGATAGACAGACCAGGAAAAACCGTCATCCACCATGCTTGCTTCATGATCGTTCTTCCGTCATTTAAAATGTTTCCCCAGCTAGGCTCAGGCGGTGGGGTTCCAGCTCCCAAGAAGCTCAAGGATGCTTCCGTAATAACGGCATACGCAAAAATGAACGTTGCCTGGACAATCAGAGGAGACAGGCAGTTCGGGGCGATATGCAGCCATATGACCCTCCATGACTTCCCCCCCAGTGCATGAATCGCTTCGATATACGTCTGCTCCCTCACTGTGATCGCTACCGATCTGATTGCTCGGGCTACCGTTGGAATATACACCACACTCAGAGCGATAATCACATTGCTCATTTTCGGACCGAGTGCAGCCAGTATGGCAATGGCCAGCAAAATAGCGGGAAATGCCATTAAGCCGTCATTGATCCGCATGAGGAAGTTGTCCAATCGTCGGTAGTACGCTGAATACAGCCCAAATAGTAACCCCACAACGGAAGTAATCACGACTACTGAGAAGCCCACTCCCATCGAAATTCGGCTTCCGTACACCACACGGGTAAAAACATCTCGGCCAAACTCGTCCGTACCGAACCAATGGCTGGTGCTTGGCGGTTTGAGTCGATCCTGCACTTTCATTTCGAGTGGATCATACGAGGTGAGCATAGGAGCAAGGACACAAATGAAGGTGATAAACAAGACGAGAATACTCCCGGAGACAGCCAATCGGTTTGCGAAAAACCGATGCATGGCTACTCTCACGTGATGCCTTGGCGGTGCAACAGGTTGGCTTGTGGCAATCGTTACCGAAGATGTTTCCATTCATCCATCCCCCTTAGCTCTTGTCGTATCGCACACGTGGATCGATATACGCGTAAAGCAAATCAACGATGAGATTGATGAGAACATACGCTGTTGCAATCATGAGCACGGTACCCTGGATGACCTCGTAATCCCGTCTTAAAACAGAATTGACAATGAGCTTGCCGATCCCAGGTATGTTAAAGACCGTTTCAGTCACGACTGCTCCCCCGATCAGCGTTGCAAACGACAGTCCGATTACCGTGAGGATGGGGATGAAGGCGTTGCGCAGCGCATGCTTATAGGTGACAAACCACATCTTCAAGCCTTTTGCTTCTGCCGTTCGAATGTAATTTTCGTTCAACACTTCCAGCATGGAAGATCGCGTCATTCGCGCAATTAAAGCCCCTTGCATAATGCCAAGTGATATCGCGGGCATGATCAAATATTTGAAATGATTCAGGAGTCCACCCGACATCGGCTGATAGCCTGCAGCAGGCAGCCAATTCAGTTGGACCGCGAAAAGCAAGATCAGATTCAATCCGATCCAGAAGCTAGGAAGCGAGATTCCCAGCAATGCTACTGTCATAAACGACTGATCCATCCAAGTGCCTCGACGATTGGCCGCCATGACACCCAAGGGGATCGCAAACAGAATCGCGATGATCTCAGCCATAATCGTTAAGGAAAGGGTTGGCCCTAAATGCTCCCATATCGCTTCTGTCACAGGCTTATCCATAAAGATCGACCAGCCTAGATCCCCTTGCAGCAAGCCCCCTATCCATTCGAAAAAGCGGATGTAGATGGGAAGATTTAAGCCTAGCTGCTCTCGTAATTTTGCTAATTCTTCTTCCGTAGCTTGTGCTCCCAGAATGACAGAAGCAGGGTCACCAGGGGTAAGATGAATGATGATAAAGTCAACAACCGCTACAACCAGAAGGACAGGTAATAATGACACGACACGCTTAAGCAAATAACCTCCCATTTTCATCTTGCCCCCTCACTTGTCATAGATTGAAAACCAATGAACGTGTAGAACGCAGGCATTCATATTTGCAGTTTCAGATCATAGACCTGACGGGGCCTTCCTTTACAGATCGGCTGCTCCTCACCGACGACCATTGCTAGCTGACTCTGCTCTAATTTGCTTAAAATCCGTCTGGCACTTCGCAATGAAACGCCAAATCGACTAGCGAGGTCAGCCGCGGTTATTTGTGAGCTGCCGTAGTTTTGGCAAAAAGAGATCAGCTTGTTGATCGTCCCGACGCTCAAGCCTGATTTTCTTGCGGCATCCAAACGCTCTGGATTGTTGCTCCGCAGGGAGTACGCTAACTGAAATTCTTCCCCTAGTGGTCCGACAACATTGCCGTCGTGCATGGCAATAAAGCAGCTTCCTCCTCCGCCCGATTTCGCTTTGGAGAGAGCTTCCCCGGCTTTGCTTTGTGCCTCGTTTGCCGTTCGGCCCAGCCCTATTCCGATACTGGCAGAAATGTTTAAACGGTTTACGATTCTCTCTAGGAGGGGGAAGCGGGTAAACATGCTTGTTGTCCGCTCGATAACACCCCGAGTCGTAACGAAAATGACTTCATTACGATCCGGCCAGTTCATCAAGGCTTGGATTTCTTCCCCATAATCAATCAAAATTTCCTGAATCGCGATTTTCTTGCGCTGGAGCTCATATTCCGATGAATGCCACTTTTTCACGATGTTCTCGATATTAATGATGCCGATTGCAATTTGCGTATCGTTTAGCTGAAGGTTTTTCCCTTCGATCTGCGCCCGATACAAGCCATCCTGGATCGTAGACTTCGTGGGTGTTACACGATAACAGGGGATTCCCATTCTTCGAAGCTCCCAATAAACGGATGCGACACACGTAAAAATCGCGTCTACCTTTTTCCTTGTCCATAAGTCGTAATGAAACTGAAGAATATCGTCTGCGCTCTGGTCTAGCCGATATTCCATCGTGTACATCCGATCTACTGGGATAGACAGCTCATCCAATCTTTGCTCAACCTCTTGTAAAGACAAAACATCGATACTAAAACGCAAGCGGCTCTCCGTCAATAAAGTCCTGCTCTCTCGCAAAAGCTGAAAGAATACCCGATAGAGACTCGTGCCATTGTAAGGCAGGTAAACCATCGGCTTGGGCCCATCCACATGTTCGCGGGCGATTTGGTATGGAATAGGACCGGCAAATAAAAAAACATCAACCTCTTCCTTACAGGAAAGCACGAGCTGTTTGACATCCTGCACATCTTTGTAGCCGAGGGGGCGCAACGTTAAGGCTGGAAATGTTGCAGCCATACACAAAACCTCATCAAGCAAATCGTAAGGACCTATAACTGCGACTTTTATTTCCATCGCTCCCTACCACTTCCTCTCCGATTTTTTACTGCCAACATAAAATTCATTAAATTTTTTAAAAATTCTTTCTATTATCATACATTCGGCCATTCTTACATGCAATTTCCGTTAATAGTCCTTTTATCCCCTTTTTCTATAAGAAAAAACATCAAGGTCCTTTTGGTTTGAGTCAACATAGTGGAGGAGAAGAAAAAGCACAGTTCTCTTCGACTCTGGCACGCCAGCAGGGGGGATTCACTGGACGTCTCCACTTCAAAAAGGGGACCGTCGAGCCAAAGCCACCCTACGGGCGGAAGTTTCTCGAGGAAGAAGTGTTCGACAAGCGTGGTCCCCTTTTTGAAGTTCCGACTGGGTAGGCCTGTCAAGGTCTACGAGCCCTGTGCTTTTTCTTCTCACCAGCTTTGTATAATAACTTATAAATTCCTACGTACTGAAAAAACGTGCAAAGAACCACTCCGTCTTCCGGAATAATTTTCTACACGTCTTCTCGGTTATGAGATTCTATTATTTCTGACTGACACGCGCCAGCAAATCAACGATATGAACGGCCTCCATCTTCCCTTCCAGTCCAGCCCGATGGATGCCTGCTTTCATTTGCAACAGACAGCCCGGATTCGAGGTCACGAGAATGTCTGCTTGGGTAGCCGCTACATGCCCCATTTTTTCATCCAAAAGGCTTCCGGACATCTCAGGCTGCACCAGGTTGTAAATGCCTGCTGAGCCGCAGCAGCGATCTCCCTCGCGAAGCTGTACGTATGTGGCTCCCGGAATGGCTTGCAGCAGGTTCACTGGCTCTTTGGTCACCTTCATCCCGTTGCGCAGATGACAGGAGGACTGGTAGGTGATCCGTTGCGGCAATGATTGCCATGCTTTCGGTTCGACGAGGAGTGCGAGCACCTCACTAATATCCTTCACCCGTGAAGCGAACCATTGTGCCTTCTCCTGCCATTCGGCATCTTCCGCCAGCAGATGGTCGTATTCCTGTAGCATCGCCCCGCAACCGCCTGCGTTGGATACGATGATATCCACGTCAGCCTTGTGAAACGCAGCTACATTTTTTCGCGCCAGATTGCGTGCCTGTTCACGCTCTCCGCTATGCGCATGAAGAGCACCACAGCATACTTGATCAGAAGCAATGATTACTTCGCAGCCAGCCTCACTCAAGAGCTGCACGGTGTTGCGATTCGTTTCATGGAATAAAACATCCATGATGCAGCCGTGAAACATACCGACGCGATATTTGCGCTCTCCGACTGCTGGAATGACCGTGCCGCCGAAAAAGTCCACGACTCCTTTTCCAGATGCTTCTGGCATGATCGCTTCCATTTCCCGCATTTGCTTTGGCAGGATGGATAGCACACCCAGCTTGCGAACCGCTTTTTGCACTCCTGAGCGTTGATAGAAACGCAAGAGGCCGCCGAGCTGATACATGCGCTTCTGATGAGGAAACAGGTGGAAAAAGGCGAGCTTGCGAACCGCTTTGACCCACCATGGATGCTCCTGCACCTCTTCGATCGCTTCTCTCGTCTGCTCAATCAACTGACCGTACGGCACACCTGCTGGGCATACCGGCTCACACGCCCGGCAGCCTAGACACAGATTCATTTGATCGACGAAGTCTTTGTCCGGCTCCATGACGCCATCTGCTACGGCTTTCATCAATGCGATGCGACCTCGTGGAGAGGCTGCCTCATAGCCTGTTTCCCGAAAGGTCGGACAGGCTGGCTGGCAGAAGCCGCAGCGCATGCAATTGGACAATTCATCATAGTCGAGTTTATTTACCAAGGCTTCTTTAAGCACGCTGGACCACCACTCTGTTCCGGGACTCTTTGGCAAACATCTTGTCAGGATTCAGGAGATTGTGAGGATCGAAGGCGTGCTTGATGCCTTTCATGATCTCCATACCCGCAGCTCCTACCTTCCATTCCAAATACGGTGCCTTGACGATCCCTACGCCATGCTCTCCCGTAATCGTTCCGCCCAAATCGATAGCCGCCGCGAAAATTTCCTCGAAGGCATGCTCGACACGCTCGATCTCTTCCGTGTTGCGAGCGTCTGTCATGCAGGTCGGATGCAAATTGCCGTCACCTGCATGGCCAAATGTGCAAATTTGCAGCCCGTAACGATCCGTAATCTCCTGGATCGCCGCCACCATGGGCGCAATCGCAGCGCGAGGGACTGTCGCATCCTCCAAGATGGTCGTCGGACGCATCCGTGACAGGGCGGCTAGCGCACTTCGTCTGGCGGTCATCACCTCATCGGCTTCCTCCGCTGTCGTCGCTACCTTGATTTGAACGGCATCATTCTTCTGGCAAATAGCAGCGATCTGCTCCATGTCCCGATCAACCGTCTGTGGTTCTCCGTCCTGTCCGATCAGGAGGATCGCAGCCACATCTGTCGGAAGTCCGATCTGTTTGAAATCCTCTACGACTCGGATCGTTCCCTGATCGAGAAATTCAAGCGTTCCAGGAATGATGCGATTGGCGATAATATCGGAGACAGACCTCGCCGCCTGTGCCATGTCCGCGAACATCGCCAGCATGACCCGCTGTGTCTGCGGCTTCGGAATCAGCTTCAGAATGGCCTCCGTGATGATCGCCAATGTGCCCTCGCTGCCGACCAGGAGCTTGGTCAGATCATAGCCCGCCACATCCTTCATCAGCTTGCCTCCGGTACGAATGACCTCCCCGTTCGGCAGTACCGCTTCCAGCCCCAGCACATAATCCTTGGTCGTTCCGTACTTCAACCCGCGCAGTCCGCCGGAGTTAAGTGCGATATTTCCGCCAATCGTGGAGATGACCATGCTGCCTGGATCCGGTGGGTAAAACAACCCGAGTGCCTCGACCGCCTGATGGATGTCAACCGTTCGAACTCCCGGCTGCACCGTAATCGTCAAATTTTGTTCGTCGATCTCCACGATCTGATTCATCCGGCTCAAAACCAAGACAATCCCGCCGCCTATTGGTATCGTCCCGCCACATAGATTGGAGCCCGCTCCACGTGTCACAATCGGAATGTGATGCCGCGCTGCAACTCGCATGACCTGCTGGACTTCGGCTGTGCTCTTCGGCATGACGACCACATCCGGCAATGCTTGCTGCATCGGCGTCGCGTCATACGAATAGGCGACTAATGCTTCCTGTTTGTCGAGACAGTTTTTCTCTCCGACGATGGCACGCAGCTCTTCACGAATGGATTCTGGCAACATGGGAATCTCTCCATCCTTTCCAAAAACTTCAAAATCTTAAAAACCTTAGTCCAATTGCTGAATCGCTTCCCTGATTCTTCCATTGGTAACATTCAACAGACGTGTAGCCTCTTCCCTGCTCGATCCGGTCAGCTTCATGATGATAGCTGTCTTCGCATCTCCATCTGCCTGTTCAGCCAGCTGCTCCGCCTCCTCGTAACCCGCTCCGGTCACTTCCATGATGATCCGCTTCACGCGTTCCTTCAGCTTGAGATTCGTCGCCTGCACGCTGACCATTAGGTTTCCGTACACTTTGCCCAAGCGAATCATCGTGGCTGTCGTCAGCATGTTCAACACCAGCTTTTGTGCTGTTCCTGCCTTGAGTCTCGTCGATCCTGTCAAAACTTCCGGTCCTACCACGACATTAATCGCCACATCTACACCCGCATTGATGTAAGAAGGCTTGTTGCAAGAGACAGCAATCGTCTTGGCTTCGATCTTCTGTGCCTCAGCCAGAACACCGAGGACGTACGGAGTCCGGCCGCTGGCAGCGATCCCTACGACCACATCTTTTTTGGTCACGCCGTATTTATGAATATCTTCCTGCCCCAGTTCAAAGGAATCCTCTGCTCCTTCTACCGCACGGATCATCGCGGATGGTCCACCAGCAATCACACCCTGGACGAGCTCAGGCTTGGTACCAAAGGTTGGCGGGCATTCGGACGCATCCAGAATCCCCAAGCGTCCACTCGTGCCAGCTCCAAAGTAAAACAGTCTTCCACCCTTTTCCAATGCGTGTGTGATCACCTCTACCGCATCGGACACTTGGTCGAGGACGCGCTCTACTGCATAAGGAACCTTCTTGTCCTCATCGTTCATCATTTGTACGATACCGCGGGCACTCAGTTGATCCAGCTCACTAGTGCTCTCGTTTTTTCCTTCGGTCGTCAATGCTTGCAAATTCTCCAGGTTCATGCTCTATCGAACCTCCTTTTCAATCTTACTGCCCATGCCCACCTCAAATGCGATCCAGATGGCAAGTGACAAAGTGCCCTGCTGATACCTCGCCAGCCACAGGAACAACCGTCTTGCAAACGTCCATACAGTGGCGGCAACGCGGATGGAATGTGCAGCCAGACGGCGGATTAGCCGGACTTGGCAGGTCTCCCTCCAAAATGATCCGTTGGGTAGTCAGGTGGGGATTCGGTACTGGCACCGCTGACAACAGTGCTTGTGTATACGGATGTGTTGGTCTCTCGTACAACGATTGTTTGTCTGCTACCTCCACCACTTTTCCGAGGTACATAACTGCTACCCGATCAGAAATATGACGGACGACACTCAAATCATGCGAGATAAACAAATAGGTCAGGTTGAATTCCTTTTGCAAATCCTGCATCAGATTCAAAATTTGTGCCTGAATCGACACGTCCAAGGCAGATACTGGCTCATCGGCCACAATCAGCTTCGGACGCAAAATCAGTGCCCGCGCGATGCCGATCCGCTGACGCTGACCACCGGAAAACTCATGCGGAAAACGATCCAGCTGCTGCTTGGAGAGACCGACGATCTGGATCATCTCCTCGACTTGCTTGCGGCGTTCTGCTGCATTACCGATGCCGTGGATGATGAGTGGGTCCTCCAACAGCTGTCCGATTGTTTTTCGCGGGTTCAGCGAGGCAAACGGGTCCTGAAAAACGAGCTGCATGTTGCGTCTTGCCCGGCGCAGCTCTGTTTCATTGAGCTTGCGGATATCCTGTCCTTCAAAAAATACTTCTCCGTCAGTTGGCTCAATCAGGCGCAGGATGCAGCGTCCTGTCGTGGACTTCCCGCAGCCCGATTCGCCAACGATGCTGACAGTCTCGCCCGGATAAACAGTCAGGTTGACCCCATCGACGGCACGGACGACTTTTTCCTTGCTGAAGAATCCTTGCTTGCTCGTGAAATGCTTGGTCAATGATTTGACTTCCAGCAGTGGTTGCCTCATTGCACGTCCTCCTCGCGATACAGCCAGCAGCGGCACTTTTGGTTGTCTGCGACAGGGAGCAGCTCTGGATTTTTCTCGCGGCAAATATCCATGACCTGTGAGCAGCGCGGTGCAAACCGACATCCCACAGGCATTTCGCTCAAAAGCGGCACGGAGCCCGGAATCGCATCCAATCGCTCCTGGTTGACACTGACTGAAGGCATCGATTTCAGAAGCCCTCTCGTATACGGATGCTTCGGCTCGTCAAACAGCTGCTTGACGTCGGCTTCCTCTACGATTTGACCTGCGTACATGACGATGACGCGGTGGCACATCTCCGCTACGACTCCCAGATCATGTGTGATAAGCAGGATGGAAGTGCCTTGCTCTTGACGGACTTTTTTCATGAGCTCCAATATTTGCGCCTGAATCGTCACGTCCAATGCCGTCGTCGGTTCGTCGGCAATCAAGAGCTTGGGCGCACAAGACATCGCCATCGCGATCATCACACGTTGACGCATCCCGCCTGACAATTGGTGCGGATAGTCGGAAATAATCTCATCTGCACGTGGAATCCCGACTTCTTTCAAGAGCTGAATCGTCCGTTGTTTGGCTTCTTGCTTGGACAGTCCGAGATGCCGACGCAAGGGCTCACTGATTTGTTTGCCGATCGAATGCAACGGGTTGAGTGAGGTCATCGGCTCCTGAAAAATCATTGCGATCTGGTTGCCGCGAATCGTCTGCATTTGTTTATCCGTGAGTGAGAGCAGCTCCTTGTCTTGAAAACGGATGCTCCCTGTCATCTCCACATTCCGTCCCAAGAGCTGCATGATGGACATGCTCGTCACGCTTTTTCCACATCCGGATTCACCGACCACACCGACGGTTTCACCAGGCTCTACAGAGAGACTGACACCCTCGATCACGGTCAGCTTTTTGCCTGCTTGGATAAAAGAAGTTCGCAAATCATCAATCGTAAGCATTGCTGCCATGAGTACTCCCCCTTTTCGTCAGGATGTGCGGTCAGGTTTGATTACAGATAATAATCGGTTATGGTGAGCGGTCCGCCACGACCCGATCAACGGGCTCGCGACTGGATGCACGCGGTTTGTCAATGTAATGAGTGTCACGTCTCTCGTCGGGTCCGACCAGATCGACGTTCCTGTAAAGCCGGTATGCCCAAAGGCGCGTTCCGACACAAGGTCTCCCCCGCTGCAGCCTGCAGCAAGCTGTTCTAAGGAGCCGCCTGTCGGGGAAATGATCCAGCCCAGTCCTCTTCGATGAACCGAGTGATCTGTGAGCGAGCGAGTCGCTAGCGAATACAACGTCGGATCTAGCTGGACGGGAGCCTTTCGACTGGTCCAAATGTGCATATACCGCTCTGTATCAGCTAATGTAGAAAAAAGTCCGGCATGTCCGCTGACGCCTCTGAGGCCATAGTGGGCGTTGCAATCGTGAACGGTGCCACAGATGACTCCTTCTCGCCAACCATAGCCGCTCAAAGCCTGCTGCCATTCCATCGCCAGGGGATGTCTCGCTTCTGCCTGCTCCGATAAGTAGGTCACCGCCATAGCTTGTTCAAAGGCATTGCCCTTCTCTGTCGCAGCCATGTCCAATCCTTGCAAACTCGCTTGTTCCAGCGGCAAATAACTCGTATGAATCATCCCGCTCGGTTGAAAAATCAGTCGCTTCGAAAGCGCGTCCAGCTCTTCGTCCCATATGCGCTCCAGTAAAAAGCCCAACAGCATGTAGCCTAAATCGCTGTAAACGATGTTACGTCCCGGGGCATCCAGCATCGGCTCGTTTGCGATTAGCTGCAAGTAATCCTCCCGATTTTTCCCCAGTAAAAAGTACGGGCGCCATGCAGGAAGTCCAGATGTATGTGTGAGCAAATGAATGATCTTGATCTGCCCTTTGCGCTCCTGATCGTGGGCGCTTGCCAATTCTGGCAGGTAGGTCGTCACCGAGTCCGACAACGATAGCTTGCCTTCCTGCACACTGATGAGGATGAGCGGCAATGTCACCATCACCTTGGTCAAGGAGGCCATATCGTATAGCGTCTGACTATGGACAGGCCTCGCATCCACTCCATAGCTTGTTTTTCCCATGCAGACTGTCAAAGCCGGCGCATCTTTTCGCAGCAAACTGACTGTGCCTCCCGGAAAAATGCCCTGACGAATCCCTTGCGTCAGACTGGACTCCATTCGTTCTCTGATCTGTTGCACGTTCATTCGTTCTCACCCCTGCCTATCGTTCCTATTTCCCACGATGACGCGGGTCGAGAATATCACGGACGGCATCCCCAAACATATTGCAAGCAAGAATCGTTACCGTCATGGCAATACATGGCCAGATGATCATGCCAGGAGCCAGCTCCATGTAGCGGCGTGCCTCAGAAATCATTCCACCCCATGACGGGTCTGGCGGCTGAATCCCCAAGCCCAAAAAGCTGAGCGCAGATTCGGTCAAAATCGCACCGGAAATTGCCAGTGAGGATTGAACGAGCAGCGGTGCTGTTACGTTCGGAAAAATTTCCTGAAACAAGATACGCGGCGTACTCGCACCGATGGCACGAGCGCTTTCTACGTACTCCAGGTTTTTGATAGAGAGAACTGCTCCCCTCACCGTCCGGGTGAAAATCGGAATGTTCACGATCCCGATAGCCATGATCGTGTTGAAGGTTCCCGGCCCTAATGCGGCGACAATCGCCAGCGCTAGCAAAATTTCCGGAAAAGCAAACAGGACGTCCATGCAGCGCATGATAAAACCGTCAATCCAGCGGCCGAAGTAGCCAGCGATCAAGCCGAACAACGTACCAAAAACGGCGCTGACGAGAACGGCAGACAGCCCTACCACCAGCGATACGCGCGCACCGTAGATGATGCGGCTCAAAATATCACGACCAAACTGGTCCGTACCTAGCAAAAACTCACCCGAGCTACCTTCCATCCGATGATCCTGAAACATTTGTGTCGGGTCATGCGGAGCCAACACCGGAGCCAGCACTGCCGTCAAACAGAGCAACGCCAGCAAAATGGAGCAGAAGACGGCTGTCTTATTCGCCAAAAAACGCTTTCGAAATGTGCTCATGTCGCATTCCCCTTGTCAATACTTGATACGCGGATCAATCCAGGTATAGATCAGGTCGATGAGCAGATTGACCAGGACAAACACCAGAGCGACGAACAAAACGCCTCCCTGTACGACCGGATAATCCCGCTGATAAATTCCCTCCAGAATGTACTGGCCCAAACCAGGAATCGAGAACAGCTGCTCGACGATCACAGACCCGCCCAGCAGATAACCGATCTGCATACCTGCGATCGTAACAATCGGAATCGAAGAGTTGCGGAACGCATGGCCCATGACGATTGTCCATTTACTGTTACCCTTGGCCCGCGCTGTCCGTATAAAATCTTTGTCCATGGTTTCCAAAAACGCAGAACGAGTCATCCGCATCACGCCCGCAGCCACCACAATCCCCATCGTTGTCGCAGGCAGAATGAATACCTTGAACGCCTCTATCGGATCTTCCCAGAAGTTCACCACATCAATGGGCGGGAACCAGTTGAAATAAAGCGAGAAGCCGAGCAAGAGCAATGTCCCGATGGCAAAGTTCGGTACAGAAATACCTAACAGCGTAAACACACGAACCACGATGTCTGTCTTGGAATGAGCGCGAATCGCCGAGAGAATCCCGAACGGAATCGCGAGCACCCACCCAATGAGAACACCAAATACAGTCAATTGCATGGTGATGGCAAATCGCTTGAGAATTTGGGGCAAAATCTCTTCTCCTGTGTGGACCGATACGCCAAAATTCCCTTGCAGTATCCCGGCTATCCAATGCAGGTACTGGTTAATCAACGGCTGATCCAGCCCCATGCTTTTATTCAGCGCCGCGATTGCTTCCGGTGTGGCATTCGTTCCTAGCATGATGGAAGCAGGATCGCCCGGCACCAGATGCAGGATCGTGAAGATCAATACGGATATGCCAAACAGGATGGGAATCAGGCTGGCGAGACGTTTGATTAGATAAGATCCCACGAGTTTCCCTCCATATTTAGAAACTTGGCTCCGCCTCATCTCTGGCGGAGCCTTCGTCACACAGTATGCTACCTTACTTGATTGAAGTTTTGATCAGCGAGTATACTTCACCCGCTGCGGTCGGTGTGAAATCGATGTTGTCACGAACCGCGTAGTAGTTTTTCGGAGATGCCAGGAACAGGTTCGGTGCATCTGCTACCAGCATGGTTTGTGCTTCGTCGTACAGTTTTTTGCGTTCTGCTTGATCGACTGTCGTCAGTGCTTTTTGCACCAGCTCATCGTAAGCAGGGTTGGAGTAGTTCCAAACGTTTGCAGAACCAGTCGTCGAGAAGAAGAAGCGCATGGAACGGTCAGCATCTACACCAGAAGTGTTGCGGCCTACCATCAAGTTCATATCCTTGGATTTCCAAGTATCGATGTAGTTACCCCACTCGAGCTGGTTGATTTTCGCGTTGATGCCGATTGCTTTGAGCTGTTGTTGAATTACTTGAGCGGTCTCTACCATGTCTGGATAAGTCGCCGCTGTTTCGATCTGTGTCTCGAATCCGTTCGGGTAGCCCGCTTCCGCCAGCAATTGCTTCGCTTTTTCTACATCGGTTTTGTAGGTCGGGTAAGTAGCAGGGTCCAGAGCCGAGTTGGTCAATGCAGGTGCGATTGGACCAGTCATCGTCGCTTCGCCTTTCCAAACTGTCTGAATGATTTGGTTGCGGTCAACGGCATAGCTGATCGCTTCACGAACCTTTGGATTGTCAAAAGGCTTCTTGTTTACGTTAATGCCCAGGTAGCTGTACTCCAGGGATTGGTAGTTCTTGATCTGTACACCTGGCTTGCCTTCCAACAGCTTCGCAGAATCAGCAGACACCATGCTGATGTCGACTTTACCGGAGCGAATCGCAGCCAGACGCTCGGCCTCGTCCTTCATGATTTGGAACTTGATGGACTCGACCTTTGGCAATTCTTTATTGAAATAGTCCGCATTTTTCTTCAGCAGGACATATTGTCCCGACTCGCTTTTTTCCATTTTGAATGGTCCAGTACCGATCGCTTCCTTGGTCAGGTCAGTGGAGCCTGCAGGCACAATGGAAGCATAAGCACTTGCCGTGTTGGCTACGAACGAAGCGTCTGCATTTTTCAGCTTGAAGACAACCGTCGTTGGATCTTTCACTTCAATCGCTTCAACGCTCGCAAAGTACGATTTCGCGATCGAACCCGTGTCTGGATTCATGATTCGCTCAAAGCTGAATTTTACGTCTTCTGCCGTCATGTCTTTGCCATTGTGGAATTTCACGCCTTTTTGCAGGAACATGGTGACCGTTTTTCCGTCTGGCGCAATCTCCCATTTCTCTGCCAGGTTCGGTACGATGTTCATGTTCTCGTCCAGCTTGGTCAAGCTATCGTAAATGAGCGCATAGACGCCCACACTGGATGCCGCTGGAACCTTGTGCGGGTCATAGCCCACTGGCTCTTGCTCGGCTGCCACGATCAGTTCTGTTTTTGCTTGCCCTTCCGCTGACTTGCCTTGCTCGGCCGGTGCAGTTCCTCCGCCTGAACAAGCGGAAAGCACGAGCGACAATGATAGAAAAACTCCTGCCAATACTCGTTTTTTCACGATGGTACCCCCTAGTTGGTCTCATGTTAGAAGCATATATTTCCTAACGGCACGGCCCTCTTGGCCCCTGTTACAGAAGGCACATTGGATGGACGTCCCATTAGTGTCTCATGGCCCAAAATGGCAAAAGCGACTGCTTCCTTCGCGTCGTCAGGCATCCCAAATTGCTGCGCCGTCGTAACGGTAATTCCCGTCGGCAATTGACGCTGCAGCATGGCGAGAAGCGTCTGGTTATGAGCGCCTCCACCTGAGACGATCACTTCGTCCACCTTGGTTGTGGGTAATACAAACTGTTTATAGGCATCCGAGATCGACGTCGCAGTTAATGCCGTCACGGTTGCTAATAGATCAGCGTGACTCATACCGAGCTTATCTGCCTCACGGAACAGCTCTTGGGCAAACGCTCTGCCGTATACTTCGCGGCCTGTGCTTTTTGGCGGCTTGATCTGGTAATACGGGTCCTGCAGCAATTTTTCCAATAGCGTCTGAGAGACTACTCCCTCTGCTGCCAGTTTGCCGCCTTCGTCAAACCTCATCTGTCCATTGCTCATAATCTGAACGATTTGGTCCATGATCATATTGCCTGGGCCTGTATCAAAAGCAACGACTTGCTCGATAGCTGCACCTGCTGGAAGTAATGTAACATTGGCGATTCCACCGATGTTTTGCAAGAGTCTGCCCTTTTGCGGATGGCGGAACAAAATATAATCGGCATACGGTACGAGCGGTGCCCCTTCTCCATCAGCAGCCAAGTCTCGAGCGCGGAAGTTTCCCACTACCGGAATACCGGTGCGTTCAGCCAATGTGGACAGCTCGCCGATTTGCAAGGACGCTCTGACCTCTGTCATTCCTTCAGGTCCTGGAAATGGCGTGCGCCCGGCGATATGCCAAATAGTTTGTCCGTGCGTACAGACTGCATCTACTTCAGCTGCTGTTACGTAAGCTTTCTGAATCAGTTGCTGTACCGCATAGGCATACCATTCAGATAAGCCGTAATGAACCGCCGTTAACTGATCCACTCTCGCCGTTTCGACACTGCACAGATTCATCACCCAATCACGCAAATCATCGGAATAGGGCATATAGAAAAAATCGCGGAGAGTCACCTTTTCGATCTCGCCTTGTTGATCTGTGCGGATCGCTACAAGTGCGGCATCAATGCCGTCCAGCGAAGTGCCCGACATGAGGCCAATGAGTAGATGCTCCTTTTTCGTGCGATAATCGAGCAATTTTGCAGGTTGATCCATGTCATGAGCCCCCCATTTGGGAATCGCGAATCGTTTAAAAATTCATTCCTGTTATCGCTTTCATTATATGTAGTAAAATTACATCAGTCAATCAATTGTTAGTAAATTTTATTTCTTGGAAATAAGAACCATACAAAGGTCTGTCCCCATACGCAAACAAGCCGAACCTTTTTCACATTGGCTCGGCTTGTCTTCCTATTCGATATAGCATTACGCAAACAGACTGATCAAATTCCCGTCCGGGTCTTTCACGATCGCATACCGCTGTCCCCAAAACGCATCCCACGGCTCACGGTGACTCTCGTAGCCATGCGAGACGATTTTCGCATACAACGCATCAAGTGCAGCAGCATCCTCACACAAGAAAGCGAGCTCGATCCGATGCCCGACAGGTGCTTCCCATCCTCCATATACACCCTTGGCAATCTCAACGGTATCAAAAGCCAAACGAACACCGTCTTGTGCTACTTCCACATGCGGCTCTTCATTAGCCCCCTCAGGGATATCAAAACCGAGTACACGATAGAAATCCAATGCTTTTTTCATGTCCTGCACGACTATTCCTATCATATCAAGCTTAATTCCCACATCACTCACTCCTGTTCGCTTTTGATTTCTTGCTGGACGCGCTTGGGCAGCTTTTGCAGTACCATTTCATACGCATGCTCGATCATCTTTTCCCATAAGCCTTCGGGGATGTCAGCGTCCAAGTAGACAGAATTCCAATGAGATTTATTCATGTGATAGCCGGGTATGATGCCCTCATAGCTCTCGCGCAATTCCTCCGCACGCATCGGATCGCATTTCAAGGTGAGGATACGAACCCCTTTGGAGTCGCCTCCGATCATGGCAAATATTTTGCCACCGACATGGTACCGGTCAGCCTCCCAATCCATCTGATAGTCATGTGTGGCACCGGGCTGCTTTCGACAGTACGTATCTAATGTTTGTTGATCCACCTGCATTCACCACCCTTTCTATAGAATAACAAGTCTCGCATCAGGAAGATTGTAAAAAACGGACAACCTCTCAAAGCTATCGATTCGCCGTATCTGGCAAGACGATTTTGCTTGGGGCTACGCCGTAAAAAGTGTGAAAGCTTTTAATCAGATGCGACTGATCGTAATAGCCGCATTGAAGCGCTGCATCCGTAAAAGAAGGTTGTGCTCCGGTAGTCAGCATTTGCAGCAGCCCTTGAAATTGAATGATTCGGCCCAGTTCCTTCGGGCTTATCCCCAATTGTTGTTGAAACGTCCTGCGCAAGGTTCTCTCGCTGTAATTCACTTTCTCGGCAAGTGCTGTTATGGAAAGATTGCCTCTGTATTCGTACAAGTATTGCATGCTAGTTAGAAGCAACCCGTCTGTTGGATCATCCATCCACAAGCGTTTGATAAGCTCCTGCTCCAACCAAGCGATCCGCCGAGCCGTATCTGATGCCTCCAGCAGGCCTTCTACTACCCGATCAGCCTCCTGGCCCCAGATGTCCTCCAGAGCAAGGTGATGTCCGTTTATCATGGCGACAGGGTAGCGTAAGAAGCGAGCTGCTCCCTCCACGTAAAACCGAATGCCGATCAAAGACTGTGGTTCGGTTACGAGCATGACTTCGTACGTCCGCATCAGTCCCGTTAGAAATGCCCCCTTCTTATAAGAAGAAGCACCGAGATTGAAAATGATATCGACGCACCCATCAGGAATGACTCGGCTCGCACGTGCGATCCCCTTACCGTCGTACTCTGAGACCCAGTAGCAAGCGACGTAGTTCGCCAGGCTTTTGCAGGGCAAGTATTCTCGGTAGCGATACGCATTTTCGACGCTCAATCGTTGTAGAGTCGGCGGTTGCACTGGACGGTATTGCCGCATGATTTTCGCCATCCTTGTTTTTTTATTAGAACATAGATTCCCCCACAATTTCTGAACTCGTTCTCTTTCCTTGGTATTTCTTGAAAAACGCCATTCTCATCAAGAGGCGAGTAAAAACGGTCGGGAGCGTTTTTGCATATGCTGGGACGAATGGATTATGCATAAAGCGAGGTGCATGGTGTGATCTCCTCTTCCAAGTGGAGCCTTCATCAGTTCTTTTCAAAAAGTCCGTACATTCGCCCTTACCTGCCGCCTACTTCTTTATATAAGCCCGCTCTGTTGGACTCGTATTTATCGAAGTATCCTACTGTCTATATCAAACCGACGCGAACCCATATGGGAAAAGGCATTATCCGTGTCTGGCAAACAGACGACGGAGGCTATCAATTCGTCAAAGAACGCGGAGAGCCGCTGCTAGCTGAATCTTTGGCTGAATTAAAACAACAGCTCGCGAGACAATGCACGGAAAAAAATTACGTCATCCAAAAAGGGCTCGATTTAGCAGAAATCAACGGTCGTCCCTTTGACATTCGCGTCATGATGATGCGCAATGGATTGGGCAAATGGCAGTATGCTGGGATGCTAGCCAAGGTAGCAGGCTCCGACAGTATTATTACCAATGTCGCTCGCGGTGGCGGATATGCTGTTACAGTCCCGCATGCCTTGAAAAAATCAGAGGCAGTTAAGCCTGACCAAATAAAAAGTGTCGTCTCGCAGCTGATTCAAATCAGTCATCGCGTATGTGCCCACTTTAATAAATATCGGCACAGTGCGCAAATCGGCGTTGATTTTGCAGTAGAGAAAGCAGGGAACCTCTCCATTATTGAGGTCAATTACGACTTTCCTTCCCACGGTCTGTTCGCCAAGCTCAAAGACAAGACCTATTATCATACGATTAAAAGACTACACTCTCAGTATAAAAACCGCGTGAAACGAAAACAGAGGAAGGCATAATCGCCCTCCTCTGTTCGTCTCTTATTCGTGTATTCGTCTTACTCGTGTGCCAATGCCGTTCCGTTTGTCTCCAGCATGGAGGTGCAGTTCGGGCAGCGTGTAGCCTTGATCGGAATAGCCGAGATGCAATGCGGGCACTCTTTGGTTGTTTCAGGCGCCTTCTCCACTTCTTGCTTGCGTTTGAAGCGGTTGAGCTGCTTGATGACGATGAAAATAGAAAAGGCGATAATGACAAAATCAAGCACGGAATTGATGAACAACCCGTAGTTTAGCGTCGCAGCTTTAGCTGCTTTTGCATCGGCAATCGTTTTGTAAGGAACTCCGCTCAAATTGATGAACAGACCGGAGAAATCCACCTTGCCCAGAAGCATCCCAATCAACGGGGTAATGATGTCATTAACAAGTGAGGTAACAATTTTACCGAACGCACCGCCGATGACCACACCGACAGCCAGATCCATTACATTTCCTTTTAACGCAAACTCTTTAAACTCTTTTAACACAATGCCTTCCTCCTAAATTCCTATTACGTGTTGTAAAAAATGACTGACAAAGCGCTCATGATCAACCTCCAGGCACACGTCCACATTCGGAGCTTGCGCTGGGTTGTCCCGTCTGTCGCCAATTGTACGAGCATCACTGGCTCCCCCCGACGTGTCTACCGCAACATGCATCGGGACTGACCTCACAAACGTAGGATCGATGACGACACCAACCGCTAACGGATCATGCAGACCGCAGCCACGTAAGTTGCCTACTGTCGCGTAGGCATCCATGTACACCTCGCACATATCCGCGAACGCATGACTCAAGCGTGTACCCTGTGCTCTCCATTCTCGCAAATGATCGCGGGTCAGCAATGTTTGCATCGTCACGTCCAGCCCTACCAGTGTCAACGGAATGCCAGACTGGAAGACAAACGCTGCCGCTTCCGGATCGGCGCAAATATTCGCTTCTGCTACTGGCGTGCGATTCCCCGGCACCGTTACTGCTCCCCCCATGACGACCACTCGCTTGACGAGGGACACGATTTCTGGAGCTGCCATAATAGCCAACGCCAGATTGGTCATGCTCCCTACAGTCACCAGTGTGATTTCGTGAGGATGTTCTTTTATCGCAGAGATGAGATAGTGTGTGGCACACTGCGGCTGTGCTGTCGTCGCTGCTTCCGGGAGGACGACATTTCCTAGCCCGTTTTCACCGTGAAACAACCGTGCTTTCCCAGTGAGATCGCGGACAATCGGTTTTCCTGCCCCCTGATAGACAGGAATTGCAGAAGCATTCAACAGTTCCAATACCTGCAATGTATTGCGTGTTGCTTCCTCAACCGTAATATTGCCAAAAGTCGTGGTTATCCCACACACTTCCAGTGCAGGAGAGTGAATCGCATATGCGATCGCCAGCGCATCATCAATCCCGGTATCTACGTCCAAAATGATTTTTTCCATGCGCTCATTGCCCTCCCTGATCCAAAACAGTTTGCAGCCATCTCTTTGCCTCTGCCATATCAACCTCAACACATACAGCCGTATCTGTTCCTACACTTGGTTTCGCCCGCAGGTCAGCTAAAATGGCACCGCGTGACAAGGAGCTTTTGCATTCGACGGAGAGCTTCATCTGCTCCGTCCGCATCTTTTCAGGCGACAGAGCTGCCTGCATCGCAACCCATGCATGAAGCTTACGTTCAGAAGGCGCAAGCTGCACGCCCGATTCCTCTGTTCGATCGATGAGGTCAGCTGAATGTGCTAGACTTCCCAGCTTATGTACCTGCTCTTCCGTCAACTGGAACGACTTGGTCGTATCGAATGGAACCAGTACAAACGGCAAACCGGCTGCCAAAACAAGTGCAGCTGCTTCTGGATCACCATGCATATTGGTTTCGGCAATTGCCGTTACATCTCCCGGTACACGAATGGCTCCACCCTGCACCACAATTCTCGTAAATTTACCCGCCAGCTGCGGATCACGCGCTACAGCCATTGCCAGCGTCGTCAAACGGTCAAACGTCACTAACGTCAGGTTACTGTCCTCATCCCGCGTTGCTTCTACGAGGAACCGTACACCATCCGGGGAGGCGCTATCAACAGATCCCGAGAAGAGCGGCCCTTTGGCACCTGGTACGATGGAAATATCATAGCCTGGCTGCGCATAATCTATCAGCTTGCGAGCCAATGTGCTGCATTGGTTTGACTGTGTTTCTCTACAAATGATTCCTGCCACTTGAACATCAGGCGACCGCAAAGCATACAGCAATGCCAGCCCTTGATCAAATCCACCGCAAAACTCGATGATCAACCGATGTTTTTTTGCCACAATCTCATCTCCCGCATCTCGCTTTTGCCTTTTGTCAAAACCGCTGTTCCTATGCTATCCAAATCAGCAGCAACCGTCAAATATCCAAATGCTCATTCTACCGTCTCTCCTATTGCATCGGGATGATAACTATTTTACACTTATTCATAACTTCGACAAAAATCGTCATCACGCAAGACTAATGCGCAAAGCCATGCAAAAGGAGTATAACGGTCATGCTTTCGTTGAACCACCCAACCATGGATGCTATTTCTCTCGCGAAAAACCAACTGATCCAAGCAATCGTACAGCATCAAAGGAAGCCATATCTGCCTGTCTGGGGTGAAATGTTCACAGCGTTGCGGGAAATCCAAAAGGCTGGCCAGCAGTCAAGAAAAAATATACACGTCTATACAATCGAGCCCGCCGGAGCACTATGGTATTTGTATCGGGAGAATGTTTTTTCTGTCGACCTGCCCGAGGTTGGCATCACCATTTCTCTTACACCGGAGCAGTTGATTGATGCATGGCTGAAGGGAAGCTTTCAACCCAAAATATCGACACCAGAGCCGTCATGAAAAACGGCTTTTTTTTATGTCGTTTTGCACAAAAAAAGTCCCAAGATCAAATCTTGGGAGAGAGTAGTACGTTATATTCACGTGAATACGTTTATTTTATATCCAACTACCAACACGATCTAGCTGTATATTCAGGCAATAATGCCTATTCTATCCTCTCTCTATAAACACTGTCGAAATCTATCATTCTTCCAACCTCGAAAAAAAAGAGGCGGCCCTTCTGCACAGATTGGGTGCCGCCATCCCGAACTTCCCCAAGTTCGTTCATACAGGAATTGTACTATGAAACTGTCCTATCGAAAAGTGTCAGGTTTTGTTTTCTGTGAATAATTATAAAATCCCTGATGCCTGCCCAGGCAATCAGGGACCCATCTATTTGCTATCATTATTGAGCACGTCAGCAGCTCTCGGCCCAAAAATGATATACAAATAAACATATTGGCTGACACTGACTCGGGGAAAGACGAACGCAACGCCGGTCTTTCCTTCCGGCTGCCTGACAAAATAACGCAATTTACTCGTTTTGATCCTTTTCATGATGCGTGTCGCTTCTCGCCATGGTACGGAAAATTGAACGTTTTTTTCCATCAGCACAAACACCTCTCACCGCTAGTATGCCCGGATTGGAAAAATTACACACTCACTCATACCGCAGCGCATCGATTGGTTTGAGCTGTGCTGCTTTTCTCGCTGGATACACACCAAAAATGACACCAACCAGTGTAGACGTCAAAAACGCATACATGATTGGAGACAGACTAATCGAGGTTGCCATCTGGCCGAGCTTGCTAATCAAAAGCGCAGCCCCTACCCCTAAAACGATACCAATAACCCCGCCAATCAGACTAAGCGTAACGGCTTCGATCAAATACTGACGGAGAATATCTCCCCGCTTGGCACCAATCGCCTTGCGAATCCCGATCTCCCGCGTCCGCTCCGTCACGGATACGAGCATGATGTTCATCACGCCAATCCCGCCAACGATCAGCGAGATGGCGGCAATCCCAGATAAGAGGGCGGTCATGGAGCTTGCAACCTCTTGTGCCGTGCTCAAAATATCAGATTGGGAAGTAATGCGAAAGTCGTTGGCTGCTTGTGGCCGTAGCTTGTGATTGGCACGAAGAGCTTGCTCAATATCTTGATAGGCACCCTCCATCAAATCAGGCGATGCTGCCGAGACGTAGATCGTGCCGACATTTTTGCCTCCGGTCAGTCGATTCATCGCAGTTGTAATCGGAATGATAATCCGGTCGTCGTTGTTCGTCATCCCGGAGCTTCCCTGGCTCTGCAATACACCGATGATCGTAAATGGAATCCGGTTGATCTGAACCGTTTGCCCCAATGGGCTCGTACCTTTGAACAGGTTGTTGACCACCTCCGTTCCAACTACAGCGACGTTGTATTGCATCTTCACTTCAAAATGACTAAAGAAACGGCCTTGTCCAACTTCTACATTTCTCACCTGTGGGAAATCGGCAGTCGTCCCCTCCAGCATACTGGAATAGTTTTGACTCCCCCATACAATTTGTCCTCGACTATTGACGCTGGGCGCCACACCCGAGATCGATTCTTTTTGCATCAGGGATTCTGCATCTGCCAGCGTCAACGTGTTCAGAGAGCCCGCTCCGAGGCTTACCCGACCTTGTGTCGCCTGACCGGGAGAGACAATCAGAAGATTACTCCCCAAACCATTGATCTGCGAGGCTACAGACGAAGAAGTGCCCTCTCCGATCGCCACCATCGCGATGACAGCAGCCACACCGATGATAATTCCCAGCATCGTGAGCACAGAGCGTAAACCGTTCGCTCTGATGCTGCGAAAAGAGATGCGTACACATTCAATAAAGCTCATTCGTTCACTTCCCCCATCGACACCCTCCTGCGCTCCTCCACTACTTCGTCCGCGATGATTTGCCCGTCACGAAAACGCACGATCCGCTTGGCATATTCCGCAATATCGGGTTCATGCGTCACCAAAATAACGGTTTTGCCCGCATCGTTGAGCTCTTGAAAGATACCCATGATCTCTTCGCTCGTCTTCGTATCCAGCGCTCCTGTTGGCTCATCCGCGAGCAGAATGACCGGATCATTGACGAGAGCTCGTGCGATCGACACGCGCTGCTGCTGCCCACCTGACAGCTCATTGGACTTGTTGTTCAGTCGCTCTGCCAGTCCGACACTCGATAAAGCCTTGATGGCTTTTTCTCTGCGTTCTCGGGCAGGTGTCCCGCCGTACAGAAGAGGCAGCTCTACATTTTCAACTGCCGTCGTTCGCGGAAGCAGATTGAAATTTTGAAAGACAAAACCGATTTTCTGATTGCGGATGACCGCCAATTCATCGTCATGTGCTTGCGATACGGGATAGCCATCTAAATAAAACTCTCCCGAGGTGGGCTTATCCAGACAGCCAATCACATTCATCATGGAAGACTTGCCTGAACCGGAAGGCCCCATGATTGCCACGAAATCCCCTTCTTCAATCGACAAGCTGACACCCCTGAGCGCATAAATTTCCTGATCTCCGATGACGTACTGTTTTCTCAGCTCTTCTATTTGAATGACTGGTTTCATACTGACTACCGTCCCCTTATTTGGACGCCACCCATTCCGCCGAAGCCGGGCATACTGCCGCCCATTCGATTTCCATTTTGATTGCTCGCAGATGAAGTCTGTGTATTCATGAGGATGACGACGCGGTCTCCTTCTGTAAGCCCCTCCGTCACCTCTACCTGATCGGCAGTGAAGTAACCCATTTGGATCGGAACAAATCGATACGGCATATTGGCTCTGCCTTCTCTATCTCCACTGCGATTACTCGCTTGCTTCGTCTCAGCCTGATTCGCTTCTGCTTGTTGGGATGCAGCATCCGTCAGCACGTACACTCCATCCTTGCCATTTTGCGTTTGCAGCGCTTGAGCTGGTACGACGAGCACATTTTTGTGTGTTCCTCGTTCGATCGCGACATTCATCGTCATCCCGATCTTCAATTTGTTATCTTGGTTTGCCACAGACAGGAGCACGTCGTATGTAGTGACTCCTGAATCTGTTTTTGCTTCTGGATAGATCAGCTTCACTTTCCCGCGAAACGTCTCGTCCGTATATGAATTCGTCGTAAACGTCACAGGCATGCCTTCCTGTACTTTTCCGATATCACTCTGGCTAATCTGGGCCAATACTTCCAAATTTCCGCTATTTGAATTATCCATGATGATGAAATTATTGCCGGGTATTTCGCCTACATTGCCATTTACCTGGACGATCACGCCGTCCATCGGTGCTTTCAAGGTGACAGCCCTCCATGCTTTTTGTGCCTGTTGCAGTCCCGCTTTTGCCTGTTCCACCGCTGCTTTGGCCGATAAAACGGTAGCGGCATCAGGGCCTTCATTCGCTTGCTGTAACGCTTCTTGCGCTGTTTGATACGCAGCCAGTGCCTGCTCTACCTTCACACCAGCCTGCCCCGTCGTCTGACCGGCTGTCAAAACGGCCGCATTGTAATCGCGCTGGGCCTGATCCAGCGAGGACTGCGCACTGTCGAATTCACTCTTCGCAATCGCACCAGCCGAAAACAGTGCCTGCTGAGACGTGTATGTCTTCTGAGCACTCTCCAGATTTGCTTTTGCATTTTCCACGTCATTCGTCGCTTTTTTTCCGTCAATGTTCTGCTTTGCCAGTTCCCACTCAGTCTTGGTCTGATTGACTTCGGCTTGCAAAGATGTGATCTCAGCGGGACTCTTCCGCTTTTGTGCCTCCTTTAGCTTGGCTTGCGCTGACAGGAGATTCGCTTCTGCGTTGGTCACCTGGATTCTCGCTACGGAATCATCCATCGTCGCCAGTACCTGCCCTGTCTTCACGACATCACCAACGCCGACCTGAATAGTAGAGATCGCATCCTTGGCTTCCTCTGCATCAGAAAACGAAAGAGACGAGCGCTTGGAAGCTTGGACAGTGCCAGACGCCTGAACTACCTCTGAGATGTCTCCTCTTTTTACTGTCTCGACTTGAAAAGCCGCCTTCGCCTGTTGTGGAGTAAAAAACGACTGATAGCCAAAGACCCCTCCCGAAACGACCACAGCTACGACAGCCAAAGCTCCAACCATCCACTTCTTGTTGCTTCGTACCCTCGAAAACAACTCTCGCTTTTTCTCCATTTGCGTCACTCGTAGTCCTCCCAGCGTTTGTCGAATGAAGACTTGTCTTTTTGGTTGCGACCAATATACGGAACGAATACGTCAGGGAAAAGTCAGATACTTCACAAAAAAACGACCTGAGCTAGTCAGGTCGCTTTTCGTGAAACCATCTGTTATTTACGCAAAATCAAGGTGAATGTGCTGCCCGACGAGGTGCTTTCTGTCAGAGTCAACATACCGCCTAACGCCTGGGCAATCATTCTGCTAAAAGACAAGCCTAGCCCAAGCCCGCGGACGATATGCTTCTTGTCCTCGCCTCGGTAGAATCGCTCGAAAATCAAAGACTGTTCTTCTAGCGGTATCCCACGCCCATTGTCCTTTACGTCAATACGAATCTTTTCTGCTGTCGCCGATAGCGACACGACAATCCGCCCTTCCGATCCCATCGCTTGTGCTGCATTGTTTAGGAGATTGTACATGATTTGCTGCACACGCAGAGGGTCGGTCTCTATCAAGATCGGCTCAGACGTTTTTTCGATGTCCAAGATGAGCTTTTCTTCTTCCTGCACAATTTTCCATTGGTGCGTAATTTCCCGGATCAGCTCCTGCATATTTTGAGGTTGCCGACGGATGCGAATGTCACCCACAGCAAAGGAGTTAAAATCGAGCAAATCCTCTACCATTTTTTGCAGACGCGCCGTTTCCTTCGTACATATATCCAAAAACTCTTTGGCTTCTGCTCCGCTAACAACCTCTTCCCTCACGGCTTGCACCAGCCCACTGATGGACGTAACAGGTGTTTTGAGTTCATGAGTCACGCCAGCCAGCAGCTCGGTACGCATCATTTCCAGCTGCTTCAACCGGTCTGCCATTTCTTCAAAAGAATGGATCAGCTCATACACCTCTTGTTCGCGCTTGTTTTTATCCAGCTGAATCTCGTAGTTCCCCATCACGATTTGCTTGGCAGCGTCCGCCACATCCTTAATGGGCTGAGATAGTTTTTTTGTCAGTAAATAAATGACGAGCCACCCAAGCAATCCGAGACTAACCAGCATGATCGTTAACAGCTGGAACTCAGTCGTGCTTCGCATCAGGTATTTTTGTGGGGTGAACAGCATGACCCAGCCCACGACCCGCTCATCAACCTCAATGCTTTTCTTTACGTAAAGCACCGTATCACCGCGCTCCAGCTGGAACTGTGACATACTGTCATCCGCTGCTACAAGATCAGGCGCGATGCGCTTCAGCTCCCCGGAATAAGGGCCCGGAACGCCAAACACAGGTCGGTTCTGTTCATCTAAAATGACCAAGATCGGTTTGTAATTGACTCCGAGTGATTGCTGACGACTGTCCACAATCCGAAACAGAAACGGAGCCATTTTCACATTGCCATCCGCATCAACGACCCGATCCGCTACTTCTGCTGCCATTAGTCTCATAAAATCAAGGCGCTTTTGAGTCTCGCTGTATGAAATCCAGCAGCTGGACGCAATCCCGATCACTAAAAGGCCGATACACAACGTGATCAGATAACGGTTCGTCCAATAACGAAACAGGGAGGTGCGCTTTTTCTCACTCATATACACACAGCTTGTAGCCCAAGCCACGATACGTTCTGATTTCCCCTTCGGATGTCGGCCAATTCTCCAAGGAACGCCGGATACGCTTGATCGCGAGGTCTACTGCGCGATCACTTCCCTCGTAATCCATCCCCCACACTTGCTCGATCAGCTGTTCTCTGGTGAACGTCTGGTTTTTGTACTGTGCCAAAAAGAGAAACAGACACAGGTCCTTTGGGGTGAAGGCCAGCTCAATGCCGTGCAGCATGACAGAATAGGCCTTAAAGTCGACTTTTAGACTTCCAAACTGTTTGACATGGCTGCCTTCTATCAATTGTTTCGAGCGACGTAATACCGCATGCACGCGAGCAACCACTTCATCTGCAATAAAGGGCTTGGTGATATAGTCATCTGCACCTCGGTTCAAGCCCGTCAGCTTGTTATCGATCTGTCCCAGCGCTGTCAGCATGATGACAGGACACGAGCTTCTCGCCCGTATATATTCGAGAATACTCCAACCGCTTCGCCCAGGCAGCATCACGTCCAGCAAGACGAGCGCAGGATTGAGTGCATCAAACTTCTGCTCTGCTTCCTCACCGTTAAATGCCTGTTCGACCCGAAAGTTGTTTTTTTCCAAGTACGCTTTCAATACCCGAGAGATGGGTAACTCGTCTTCCACGATTAAGATGTTTTGCATTCTCGTACTCTCTCCCCTCTGCTCGGACTAATCTCCTCTCTAGCGTAGGACATGAATATGTCAAGCAGATGTCTGGAAGGAAGCATACTTTATCAGTAAAATAAAGAGAGCTGAAAGCAGATAGGGAGGTTTTCTCATGAAACGCTTGACCGCGGAAGAAAAAAACGGTCTGTATAAGGCCATCAGCAATCGCCGCGATATTCGTTCCTTTCGCAAAGATCCTGTCGCGCCGGAGAAGCTGGCGATGATCTTGGCTGCTGCCCACCATGCTCCTTCTGTGGGGTTCATGCAGCCGTGGAATTTTGTCCTGGTGGAAGACGACGCAACAAAACAAGCACTCGCAGAATGTGCGGATAAAGAGCGCCGGGCGCTTGCTATTCACTACGAAGGAACGGGACGCGAGTCTTCCTTTTTAGAGTTGAAAATTCAAGGGATCAAGGAAGCGCCGATCACGATCTGTGTCACCTGTGATCCTACTCGTGGCGGCGACCATGTATTGGGACGCAATTCCATCCCGGAAACAGATATTATGTCTGTCAGCTGTGCGATTCAAAACATGTGGCTGGCTGCATACGCAGAAGATTTGGCGATGGGCTGGGTCAGCTTTTACAAGAAGGCCGACGTGCGTCGTATCTTGAACATACCGCCGCATATCGATCCGGTCGCATTGCTGTCGATCGGCTACACGGATCATTACCCGGAACGCCCACTCTTGGAGCTTCACCAATGGAGACAACGCGAAGACCTCCAGCAGCTGATTTATCGGGAGCAGTGGGGAAACAAGGCGTAAGCCTCGACGGATATCTTAAAGAAAGGGCGCTGCAGTTGCGGCACCTTTTTTTCTTGCAAAAAAAAACCGCCTGATCAACAGGCAGCACAAGGGTAGTAGAGGGGTAGTACGTGATTCACGGTATCTTCCTGACGTGCCCAAACACAAGGAAAGTTTCACAATTAACACGACTCACGAAGATGGAACTAGCAAAATGGGAAATTTCACCTGACGCCTATCCCTTCCTGTATGCCCGAATATACCTAGGTATCCGTATCGATTTATATGCGCGGACGCGTCCGATTCGTCGGGATGGCTGCTAGCGGATCATCCGGCCAATAGTGCTTCGGATAACGGCCCTTCAAATCTTTTTTTACCTCAAAATACGTTTGTGCCCAAAAACTCGCCAAGTCTCTTGTCACTTGCACCGGACGATGAGCTGGCGAAAGAAGATGTAAGGTCAGCGGCACTCTTCCCCTGCCTATTCGGGGAGCGTCCTGCCAACCAAACAGCTCCTGCAGCCGGACGGAAAGAATCGGTGCGGCAGGATCGCTGTAATCGACCGGAATTTTGGAACCACTCGGAACGATCACATGAGTCGGAGCGTATTCGTCCAGTTGTCTGCGCTGCTCCCATGACAGCATACCCTCCAGCATCGACTGTACAGACAGGGACTGCAAGTCTTCCTTTCTTTTGTATCCATACACATGGGGAGCGAGCCATTCCTCCAAGGAACCAAGCAGCGCCTCATCCTCCACATTCGGCCAGCCTTCCTCCAGTCGGTACATGAACATCAATCTCTCCCGATACTGGCTCGACTGTCGATTCCACGGCAAAATCGCCAAGCCTTCTTCTTTAATCCCATCAAGAAGCGCAGCTACCATCGCATCTGGCGAAGCCTCCGCTGGCGAATCTGACAAGAGGATCACCCCCAACCGCTTTTGCTTGCGGCTACGAACGGCCCCTGCTGAATGCTCCCACCATACGTTCATATGTTCAGTAATCTGCGTGGCACAGTCGCGCAACAGCTCGCTTTCCTCCACGCTAGCCGCCAATAGGATTCGACTGTCAGTCCCTTGGTCGTCGAGCTCTGCTGCCACAATATATGGCGAAGCTGCTAACGGTTGTTGTACGGAAAAGGCAGCACCACGCCCATTGCAGAGCAAGTAGCGTCCATCTCCCCTTCGCTGTGCAATCCGGTCCGGGTATGCAAACGCCAGCAGTCTACCAGTCGCTTCGGTATGGGCGGAAGTGTCTCGTGGATTGTTCTTTGCCCACGTCCGTTTGAAGTGCGACGCTTCTGACCAAAGACGTCTGCATGCCCCTGCATCAATTGGCAGCTCCGTCGCTCCACTCTGCTTGTTCGCAACTTGACGAAGCAGCGCAACACGCTTACACATATCTGCATCCGCTGACGCTTGACGCCCCCGCACAATATCTCGTTCTTCTAAAAGGACAGCCAGCTCGCAAGCCAGCTCTCCTTCCCCCAGCTCATTCGCCTTCTGAATCATGTGGCCTAATCTCGGATGTATCCCCATCACAGCGAGTACTCGTCCATGTGGTGTAATCTGCTTCCTTTCATCTAATGCACCCAGCTGAAGCAGCAGCTCTTGGGCCTGTGCCATCGCTGCCTTTGGAGGTGGATTAAGCCAATCCAGCTCTTCCGGCGACGCCACTCCCCACATAGCCAGCTCCAAAGCGAGCGCAGCCAAATCAGCTTCCATCATCTCTGGTGCCTGTTGTGGAATCAGCATGCGGTCCTCTTGCTCTGTCCACAGTCGATAGCAGACGCCTGGCGTGAGCCTGCCCGCTCTTCCTCGACGTTGTTCAGCAGATGCCTTCGATACTTTTGCTGTCGTCAATCTCGTCATCCCAGTACGCGGTGAAAAATGCGGGACTCGTTTTAACCCGCTATCGATCACGATTCGCACTCCCTCGACAGTCAAGCTCGTCTCTGCGATCGAGGTAGCCAGCACTATTTTTCGTTCTCCTGCTTCCGTAGGCTGGATCGCCCTATCCTGTTCGTCCTGCGGCAAATTTCCGTAGAGAGGCGCAATCCGTATATTCGTAACAGCACCGCTTTGTTCGAGCAAATCTTTTACACGGTGAATTTCTTTGGCTCCCGGTAAAAAGACGAGCATGTCACCGTCTTCCTGCCTCAACGCTCCCAGGATCACCTGGACTACCGCTTCCTCCAGACGTCCTGCCAGCGGAGTAGTCAAAAAGTGCGTCTCCACTGGGAACATCCTGCCCTCACTGATCACAACAGGGGCATTCCCGAGCAAAGCGGATACGGGCTCTGCTGCAAGCGTAGCGGACATGACGAGTATACACAGGTCTTCCCGAAACAAGCTCTGTGCCTGCAGGCTAAGCGCAAGCCCCAAATCTGCGTGTAAGCTCCGTTCGTGGAACTCGTCGAAAATAACGAGACCGACATCTGCAAGCTCCGGATCATCCTGTAGCATCCTCGTCAAAATTCCTTCCGTGATGACTTCAATCCGCGTGCTTGGTCCTACTCTCGAATCACGCTTGACTCGGTATCCGACCGTTTGTCCTACCTCTTCACCCAGCAACGCAGCCATGTAGGCAGCCGCTTGGCGCGCTGCCAGTCGACGCGGGACCAGCATCACAATTCGGCGATTGTCTAACCACGCTTCTTCGCGTAATGCCAGTGGTACCCGCGTCGTTTTTCCCGCACCCGGAGAGGCGACTAACACAGCGTTTGTATGTTCGCACAGCGTGTTTACCAATTCGGGCAATACTTCATCTATCGGCAATGCATTCATGTTTTCACCTCATACAAGCAATCATCCATACTCATCATACACGATACGGCGGTGCAGGTTGAATTATAAAAATGACTGAATACTCATTCAATAGTATAATGATTTTATCACTATGGGAGGTGGGCGGTATGATTCACATTCATCACCATGAAGATGTGGCGTGTCTGGAAGGGATTGTTCGCGTAGGGGATTGGGAATCGGCGATCTATGTGTATGTTGCGGATGGCATGCTGGTGGATACTGGCCCGAAAGTGCTCGAGCGTGCCCTCATTCCCAGGTTTCAGGAAGTATCGTTTGATTCCGTCGTACTGACGCACAGCCATGAAGACCATGTCGGTACCGCCTCGTGGCTTGCCCAGCACAAGCAGGTTCCTCTGTTCATCCACGAAAAAGGCGTGGAAATTTGCGCCCAAAAAGCACAGTACCCTTTCTACCGCAAGCTAACGTGGGGGATTCGCGATCCGTTTGTGGCCCAGCCTTTGGGTGACATCCATCCGTCTCGCTCGATTGAATGGAAGGTACTTTATACGCCCGGCCATGCGCATGACCATATCGCCTTGCTGGATGAAAGGACAGGTCGCTTGTTCTGCGGCGATCTTTTTATGGGCGTGAAAACGAAGGTCATTTTACGGGAAGAATCGATCCCCATCTTGATGAATTCCCTTCGTACGCTGCTTGCTTGTGATTTCCAGTCGATCTTTTGCGCCCATTCCGGATACCATCCAGACGGGAAAACACTCTTGCAACGAAAGCTCGCGCATTTGGAGAATTTGTCTGGTGAAATCCTGCATCTGCATAGCCAAGGGCTGTCCTCTCATGAAATAAACGTTCAACTGTTTACCTCCAGCCCGCCAATCATCGCGGCTTCCTCAGGGGAGTTTGACTCACTGCATATCGTCACATCTGTTCTTGCCGCACATCTTCCTTTTCAAGCATCGGATAGTATACTGGAAGGATAGCCTTACTGGGAAAGGGATTGAAGCGATATGGCGATCAAAAAGCTAGAGCATGTGGGCTTAATGGTAAAAGATTTGGAGGCCTCTATTGCCTTCTACACCGAAGTCATTGGGATGGAGCTAAAAGGAAAGCTCGCACATACCAACGGCGTCATTACACTGGCTTTTCTCGGATTTCTAGAAAGCACAGAGACAGAACTGGAGCTCATTTTCGGCTATAACGATTCGCTGCCAGTAGAGGGCAAGGTTCATCACCTGGCGTTTGCTGTGGACAACCTCGAAGCGGAGATCGACCGCTTGAAGCAACTGGATGTCACCTTTATTGATCAGGAAATCACCACATTGCCGAACGGCTCGCGTTACATGTTCTTCACAGGTCCAGATGGCGAGTGGCTGGAGCTGTTTGAAAGCACAAGAACGTAGAGGGAAAAGATTTTACCTTTTCCTTCTACGCCCCCTCTTCTTCTATTCTACCTTGATCTCTTTTCTACGTCCCATATACCACTGATAAAACCCTTCAGCCAGCTCAATCGGCACATCTGTTATTCCTTTATGATTCACTGGTTTGGCTCGATTGACCGTTTTGATAGAGGCTAGACCTAGCAGTTTTTGTAGGAAGCCTCTTTTTACGTTGACTTCAATAATTTTTTCTCGTTTCGAAATGAATAACGTGGTCGTAAGGTGCCCGGTTTGCATTTGGATAAAGTTATTCTTCAGTGTGTAGCTCGTATTGTAGAATTCAAGCACTTCTAGTGTAACTACGACTATGGTCAATGCAATCGAGATGATCCACCATGCTTGCTCCCATCCCCATATATTCGGCTTGAAATAATAGAGAGCACCTGTGGCAATGATCCATATCCAGCTCGATCTTACCAAGCGAATCCATAGTGACTTTTTTGGAAGGCTCGTCATTTCTGCCGTTACTTCATAAGCAGGCAAAATTTCAGAAACCATCTCATACGCACGTTTTACCGGTAAAAATGGATAGAGTGAGCTCACATCCTGCTTATCCGTATCAGTATCACTCTCGCCTCCAACGACCGTCAGCTTAACTTCTGCAAGACCTAACAGACGCTTTAACAAGGATTGCTTGATTTTTATCCCTTGGACTCGCTCTTTTGAGATCGAAAAGGTTGTCTCTTCAATGACTCCCTTGGCAATATAGATTCGCTCATGATCAGACGAAATCTCATATTTTCCGTAACGAATATAAGTCGTGACCATACCGAAAACGATTGATAGTGCGAGCAGTCCAATGGCTGTCAGCGTGATCAGTGTCCATGAGCTCCAAATGAGGGAGAAGATTCCTTCTACCTGCTCCTCCACGTCGATAAATTCGATGAGCTTGAAGTACGCCCATACGAGTAACGTAATGATCCCGAGGAAGCTGAGAGAAGTGAAGGACGCCTTCATAATCTCTTTTTTCGTTGGCGTAAAATGAATGATTCGCTCAGGAGTGGTTAACTGCGTCCTGATTTCCTCGTGAGAAAACGTCTCTCCTTCGCTCGCTTCATGTGCTGGCTGTTCAGGCACTCTCTCTGCCTGCACTGCGTGTTTCGTGTACTCCTCGATTCGATCCGCTTCTTGCGGGGTAATCACCGCGAATTCTACAGCAGAGTCGTCCCCAGTCATCCCTGTCTCAAACCGGATGGAGGTCACTTGAAACATCCGATGAAGCAGCGTCGTATGTCGATTGACGTTTTGAATTTTGGTAAAAGGAATCGTTTGCTTGGTCTTCGTAAAAATTCCTTCGTACAGATGGAAGGAAGTATCATCCAGCTTGAACTTATACGATAACCATCTCAAAACCAGGTAGACCAGCATCCCTCCTACATAGATGTAAAAAACCATTCTTCCGTACGTAACGAATGCAGTAGTCGAGTCATAGTTGAACACAAACAGAATCAGTGCAGGAAAAAACAAATTTTTCACTTGCTTGCTAAGATCAAAAAGGATATTTAGTGGATGGTACCGCTTCGCATCCATCACTACTCCACTTCCTTTAATTTTGCATATTGGGCAATTTGTTCTCGTAATTGAGAAGCGACATCCCCCGGGAGCCCTGGAATCTCATGTGAGGAGCCCATGGTTCTTATCGAAATCGTGTACAGTCCGTACTTTCGTAAAATCGGTCCTTGCTTGGTTGAGACTGCCTGGATTTTGGTCATGGGGACAAGGAAATGTCTCTCGGAGATCACCCCGAATTTCATTTGCAAGAAATCTTCATCGATATCATACCGCCAGCTTTTATATAAAAAGTACGGCTCGATGAATGACCAGATTGTCGCGATCACACCGATGACCAGTAGTCCATGCAGCACCCATCCAATCCATTCCTTCCAGGCAAAATAATGATCTAGATAATAGAGAACGGCCAAAATAACGAATCCGATCACAGCCGTAATCCCCTCTGTTATAAGCTGTACCTTGAACGCATCCTTGGACAAGCATTTTTGCGGTGCGCTGATTGACGATGGCATATCATCACTCCTGTATCGTTATTACACAATCCATTCACTATCTAGTTCATACGTAAAACAATCCACCCGGTTTCTGTGGACGAATCATCAATTTTTCATGCGGCAAGCGAATACTCTTATGCCGTTCGAATCATACTAAATAATGGAGAAAACGCCTTGTAAAAATTATCACATTATAATCATTATAAAAAACTTGACTTACTGAATCATTTATTAAATAATAATCATTGTAAATTATATTCAAGCATGGCTCGTTACGCATGCTCTGGATATGTACTATACAAATAACCAATAAAGGAGCTATCACTATGTCACTCATCGGAACTGAAGTACTCCCTTTTAAAGCGCAAGCATTCCAAAAAGGTAAATTCCTCGAGGTTACAGAAGCAAACTTCAAAGGCCAATGGAGCGTAGTTTGCTTCTACCCAGCAGACTTTACTTTCGTTTGCCCTACTGAGCTGGAAGACCTGCAAAACCAATATGCAACTTTGAAAGAACTCGGTGTTGAAGTGTACTCCGTTTCTACAGATACTCATTTCACTCACAAAGCTTGGCATGCAAGCTCTGAAGCAATCGGCAAAGTTGAGTACATCATGATCGGTGACCCTTCCCATGTGGTCTCCCGTAACTTCGATGTATTGATCGAAGCAGAAGGTCTTGCAGATCGCGGTACTTTCATCATTGACCCAGATGGTGTTATCCAAACAGTTGAGATTACTGCTGGCGGTATTGGCCGTGATGCAAGTGCTCTGATCAACAAAATCAAAGCTGCTCAATATGTTCGCAACAATCCAGGTGAAGTTTGCCCAGCAAAATGGCAAGAAGGTGGCAAAACACTGAAACCAAGCCTTGATCTCGTAGGCAAAATTTAAGGTGTGATATAAAATGGCCCTCGACCAAGAAATAAAAGCGCAACTAGAACAATATCTCGAGCTCTTGGAAGGCGATATTGTGCTCAAAGTCAGTGCAGGCTCCGATGAGGCATCTTCCGAGATGCTTGCACTGATTGATGAGCTTGCCAGCATGTCTCTGAAGATTAGTGTAGAGAAAGCACAATTATCTCGAACACCTAGTTTTAGCGTAAATCGTGTCGGTGAAGATACGGGTGTAGTCTTTGCCGGTACACCACTCGGTCACGAATTTACTTCATTGGTATTGGCTCTCTTGCAAGTTAGCGGAAGAGCTCCAAAGGTTGAGCAAAGTGTCATTGATCAAATCAAAGACATTCGCGGTGAATATAAGTTTGAATCTTATATCAGCCTGAGTTGCCATAATTGTCCAGATGTTGTCCAAGCTCTGAACTTGATGAGTATCTTCAATCCTGGTATTACTCATACGATGATTGATGGTGCGGTCTTCAAGGAAGAAGTAGAGAGCAAAAACGTAATGGCTGTGCCAAGCGTTTTCCTCAACGGCGAATTTTTCGAAAGCGGTCGTATGACCGTCGAAGAAATTCTTGCCAAGCTGGGCTCTGCTCCGGACGCTTCTGAATTTGACAATAAAGATCCTTATGATGTACTTGTTGTGGGCGGTGGCCCAGCAGGTGCAAGTGCGGCGATTTATGCAGCACGTAAAGGAATCCGGACAGGTCTCGTCGCTGAACGTCTTGGTGGTCAGGTCAATGACACGTTGGGTATTGAGAACTTTATCAGTGTGAAATACATTGAAGGTCCTCATCTCGCAGCTAACCTTGAGAAGCAAGTGAAAGAGTATGGCGTAGATGTCATGAAGCTGCAACGTGCCAAGCGTTTAGAGAAGAAGGATCTGATCGAAATTGAGCTCGAAAACGGTGCTGTCCTGAAGAGTAAGACAGTCATCTTGTCTACAGGTGCTCGTTGGCGGAATCTGGGTGTACCAGGTGAAGCAGAGTTCAAGAACAAGGGTGTAGCCTATTGCCCTCATTGTGATGGTCCTTTGTTCACAGGCAAGGATGTCGCCGTTGTCGGTGGCGGTAATTCAGGTGTGGAGGCAGCGATTGATCTCGCAGGTATCGTGAAGCATGTAACCGTTCTGGAATTCTCGCCAGAGCTCAAAGCTGACGCGGTATTGCAAGATCGTCTATACAGTCTGCCGAATGTGACTGTCCTGAAGAACGTTCAAACGAAAGAAATTACGGGAACTGACAAGGTGAACGGCATTTCTTATATCGATCGTGAAACAGGCGAAACCAAGCACGTTGAATTGCAAGGTGTGTTTGTACAAATCGGTCTTGTACCGAATACGGATTGGTTGGGCGACACGATTGAACGCACTCGCTTTGGTGAGATCGTGGTAGACAGCCATGGTTCTACAAACATCCCTGGTGTTTTCGCTGCTGGTGATTGCACGAATAGTGCTTATAAGCAGATCATCATTTCGATGGGATCTGGTGCTACTGCGGCACTAGGCGCTTTCGATTATCTCATCCGCAACTAAAAGCCAAAGCCACTCCTCATCATGGGAGTGGCTTCTTTCATTCTTCTTATTATTGGTTACCCACGTTGATAAACGGAGTAGCTCCCCCTGTTACACTCGGCAGCTTGCCATCCCATTTGCGGATCGCTTCGAGCTGCGCCTCAATTTGTCTGAGCTGAATCAGCTCGGGCGTAACCTCTTGCTTTTGCAGGCGCAACGCTTGTGCTTGTGCCTCCGCTCTCGTAATTTCCTGCTCTTTCTCAATCTTGATTCGCTCCAGGTCCAGCTTTGATTTGAGCGCTTGCTGCTCGGCCACCTGCTTGGATTCAATGGCGCGGTTGAATTCATCACTAAAGGTAAACTCGCGAATATTGATTTCGTCGAGGATGATGTTATAGGTCGACAGCTTTTTATGCAGAACTTCTTTTACCTTTTGGCTCACCTCAGAACGCTTGGAGACCAGTTCTTCTGCCGTGTATTGAGCCGTAACCGCCTTAAATGCTTCCGCGATGGCGGGATCGACAATTCGGCTATTGTACTCCAAGCCCACCTGCTGATACAGCTTGTTGACATTTTCAGCATCCAAATGATGGTTAACGGCAATCGTCGTGGATACGGTTTGCAGGTCACGCGAAGCGGAAGTCTGGCTCATTTCTGATTTTTGCACTCGCACTTCCATCGGCACTACAGTCTGGATGAACGGAATTTTAAAATGCATGCCCTCTTGCAGCACTTTTGGCTGTACCGCTCCCAGTTGCAGCACAACTCCGCTATGCCCTGCGGAAATAATCGTAAAAGATTGCGTGCCAAGCAAGACCAACACGACCAGTATCACAATCGTTGCGATCAGCTTTCCTCCGGCTTGAAAGGGACTCATTTTTACAACATTTTTGTCGCTCATACTCGTCCTCCCTCTATCTATATATGCTCATTCATTTATACGAGGGAATGGACTGTAAGTTTCTAGAAATTTACGAAAAATACAAAACATTAGCTATTTGCTTTTGAAGCTTCTAAAAGAACATGCGCCATGCGCTCTGCCTCAATTTTGCACAGCTCAAATTCGACTTCACCAGATACATGCGAAATCAACTGGATGACTTCCTCACAACCGTGATTGCATATTAAAAACTGTCCCCAGCGTACCTCGGAACGAGGAACTTTGCGGGCGGAAAAGCCGCTCTGAAAACCGCCAAGACTCATGTCATTGCATCTCCTATCCGAAAAACAAATCTACAATATTCATTGTTGACGAAGAATCTCGTTTATACATCTCACTGTAACCGCAATTCACACAACTGATCACATCATATACCTGGTACTGAACATTCAACATGCGTGATAAGCCACCGCCTGTAGCTGACATCTGTGTCACAGTTGTACGCGTGCCCCCGCATTTTATACATCCTCTTCGTCCACTGTTACGATCTGACGAAGCTCTCCCTTGCCTTGTACACCTGCACTGGTTGTTTTGATCCAGATTTTCGTTGCATATTCCGCATGCTCCCAACATCCTACCACCTCAACTCATTCGATTGCCATAGCCCCTTCATCATACCCTTTATTTGGAAAATAAGACAAAGAAGAATGTTGAAGGAACTCCGCTTTCTCACTACTATAGAGTCAAGAAGGAGATGATCATATGCTAGACCCTTATGTACGAAGAGCCGATTTCGGCTCTGAGCAAAGAGCTCCCCTTTCTCTTGGTTCAGAGCCTTCCCCATATTGAGTTGAGGATCTCTTTGCTCATCTATATACGCACATCACGCTATATAGACAGGAGCAAAGCATATGAAATACAAAAATGCACAAAACCTATTGCCAGGTGATCTGCTGCGGCAAATTCAGCATTATGTACAAGGATGCTATCTGTACATCCCGATCCACCACGAAAACAAAAGGCAATGGGGCGCATCCACAGGCACAAAGCAGTGGCTTACCGAACGGAATCAGGTTATTTGGCAGGCGTATCGCGAAGGGGCTTCTGTTAAAGCGCTGGCCCAGAAGCATTACTTGACCGAGCACAGTATTCGGCGAATCATTCGTGGACATAAATGAGACAGAGCAAACGTTGACCGTGTGTCTTCATCATTCTTGCGTTACACTCCTTTTTAAGTTCAGTCAGTCAATCAGGAGGAACAACGTATGAATCAGATTCATTTCCTCGATATCTCGTTTATGTACAACGGGATACAACAGGTCATTACCCCTGTGCTGCTGCAGGATGAGCATGAAATGATACTTGTGGACTGTGGTTATCCGGACTTTTTGCCACTGATTCAGGAGACAGCGCACAAGCAGCAGCTTACTCTCGGCGCTCTTACGAAGGTTATTGTGTCGCATCACGATATGGATCATATAGGTTCTTTGGCAGCGTTAAAACGTGCTTACCCGCACCTCGAAATTATCGCCTACGAATCCGAAGCACCGTACATTTCCGGGCAAAAAACATCTTTGCGATTGGAACAGGCGCAAGCAACACTGGACCTTCTGTCATCGGATGAAAAGCAACAAGCCGAACAATTTATTCGCTTTTTGCAGTCCATCGAGTCAGCCGAAGTTGATCGAACTGTAACGAATCATGAACACCTGCCTTGGTGCGGAGGCATCGAGATCATTCATACACCCGGACACATGCCTGGACATATTTCGTTGTATCTGATCGCAAACAAAACGCTGATCGCCGGAGATGCGGTTGTGATCGAAAACGGCAGACTCGAAATCGCCAATCCGTCCTATACAATAGACATGCAGGAAGCGATACGCTCCGTCCGCTACTTGCTCGATTACGACATCGAGCAGTTGATTTGCTATCACGGTGGGTTGTTTCAGGGAGATATCAAGCAAGCGCTCCGGGAACTGCTCCAAGCCTACACCCCGACCTGAGGAGGTTTTCGCGCGGATGAAACAGAACAAATACGATGAGCAAGGTTTTTTCTCCCAATACAGTCAGATGGCTCGTTCCATTGAGGGATTGAGCGCTGCCGGAGAATGGCACGTGTTTCGGGAGCTGCTGCCTCCCCTCCATGACAAAAAAGTACTCGATCTTGGTTGTGGCTTCGGCTGGCATTGCCGGTACGCGCGTGAGCAACAGGCCCGTTCCGTTGTCGGAGTAGACCTTTCCGAAAACATGCTGGCTCGTGCCAGAGAGGCTACTTCTGATCCCGCTATCGAGTATATCCGTTTTGCGATTGAAGATATTGATTTTGCCTCTGAGGAATTCGACGTTGTTATCAGCTCCCTGGCCATCCATTATGTGGAGCGCTTTGACTTGCTGTGCCAGCGTGTCCATCACTGTCTTGCTCCCGGAGGTTCCTTCGTTTTCTCCGTGGAGCATCCCGTATTCACCGCTCTGGCTGCACAGGACTGGCATTACGGACCACAAGGCGAACGATTGCACTGGCCGGTGGACAACTATCAGCAGGAAGGCATCCGGCATACCAACTTTCTAGAGAATGAAGTCGTAAAGTATCACCGAACGTTTTCGACCTATATGAACGATCTGATTGCCGCAGGATTTCAAATAGCAAAAGTCGCTGAACCCGGTCCTCCTGAAGAAATGCTGGATATACCCGGAATGCGTGACGAAGTCCGTCGGCCGATTTTCTTGTTGATCGCCGCCAGCAAACAAGCATGAAAACAGACAGAAAAGCACCCCGTCTCCCACGCCATCTCCGAGCGTGGACGGGGTGCTCTGTTATTCTCCAGCAGCCTCCAGATTTTTGAACTGGTTGTAAAACAACTGATAATAGGTGCCTTGCTGCTGGATGAGTTCATCGTGACTGCCTTTTTCCACGATCTCTCCCCGATCCACAACCATAATCGTATCTGCATCCCGAATCGTACCCAGCCTATGCGCAATTACAAAGCTCGTACGCCCCTCCATAATGGTAAGAAGCGCATCCTGGATATTCAGCTCTGTCCGTGTGTCGATACTGCTTGTCGCTTCGTCAAGAATGAGCAGCGACGGCTTCGCGAGGATGACACGGGCAATCGCCAAAAGCTGGCGCTGTCCCTGACTCAGATTGCCTCCATTTTCCGTCAACATCGTATCATAGCGCATCGGCAACCGATTGATGAACACGTCCGCATTCGCCATTTTCGCTGCGGCTACAACCTCTGTATCTGTCGCATCCGGCTTGCCGTACATAATATTTTCCTTGATCGTACCTGCGAACAAATACGTATCCTGCAGAACAAAGCCAAAGCTCCGCCGCAAGCTGTCCCGCGTATATTCTCGGATGTCTTTTCCGTCCAAATAAATCGTTCCTGAGGTCACATCGTAAAATCGCGTGAGCAAATTCACAATGGTCGTTTTACCTGCACCCGTCGGTCCGACTAACGCGATGGTACTCCCTGCCTGAGCCTCGAAGCTGATATTTTTCAAAATCAGTTGATCTGCTCGATAGCCGAAGCTGACCTGATCGAAAACGACTTGCCCCTTGGGCTGTGCAAGCACAGTCGCATTCGGGGAATCCAGCGGCTCCTCACGCTCATCCAACACCTCAAATACCCGCTCCGCTCCTGCAACACCGGATTGAAGCACGTTAAAAATGTTCGCGAGGTCATTCAGCGGACGGACAAACTGTCGGGAATAACTGAGGAAGCTCGCGATGACCCCGACTGTGATCAATCCTTTTACAGCAAGCACGCCTCCGACAATCGCCACCATGGCAAAGCCGAGGTTGTTGATCACGTTCATAATCGGCATGAGAAAGCCCGTCCAGACTTGTGCATTCATCCCTACCTTGCATAGCCTGTCATTGATCGTCGTGAAGTCTTCGATTGCTTTTTGCTCGTAGTTGAAAGCCTGCACGACCTGAATGCCAGAAATCGTCTCTTCAATGTGCCCGTTCAGCTTGCCCAGCTCCATCTGCTGATTTTTGAACAGCACGCTGGTTCTTTTGGCAATCGTGCGTGTGAGCAGGAACACGAGCGGCACGGTGATCAGGCAAGCGAGGGTCAAGATAGGAGACAAGATGAGCATCATGACCAGCGAACCGAGGAGTACGATCGCCCCTGACATTAACTGTGTCGTCGATTGAGAGATCGAGCTGCTGACATTGTCGATATCATTCGTAAGCCTGCTCATCAGCTCCCCGTGCGTACGCGAATCGAAATAAGCAATCGGCAGCTTCTGCAGCTTGTCAAAAAGCGCTTGCCTCAGATTCGTTACGATCCGCTGGGATATGCCAGCCATCAGCCAGCTCTGCAAAAACGTCAGTGCCCCATCCAGGATGTACGAGCTGAGTAAGGCAAGAATAATGATCGACAAAAAGCTGAAAGCCTCTTCGCCACCTGTCATCGCATCAATCGATTTTCCGATCAAATAAGGCGCAGACAGCATGAGCAGCGCATCGACAAATACGATGACAAATACAAGCGGCAGCAGCTTTTTTTCTTTGCCAAAAGCTTGCCAGAGCCTTTTTAGCGTACCTGAAAAATTTTTGGGCTTGCTCACTGGACCTCTGGCTGCCCCATGCCCGAAGCCCCGGCCAGGTCTTGGTGAAAAGACAGGTTGTTGCTTCTGTTGGCTCACCCTACTTCACCTCCCGACCGATTTGTGACTGATAGATTTCCTGGTATACCTGGCAGGAGGCAAGCAACGCGTCATGGGTACCCATGCCAGTAATTTCTCCGTTGTCGAGCACGATGATTTTATCAGCATCCATGACGGACGTAATCCGCTGTGCGATCAAGATGCAGGTGAGACCTGCCGCATAGGATCGAAGCGCATCCTTAATCCTCTCTTCTGTCGCCACATCAACTGCGCTGGTACTGTCGTCGAGAATGAGAATTTCCGGCTTTTTCACCAAGGCTCTCGCTATGGAAATGCGCTGCTTCTGTCCTCCAGAAAAGTTGACTCCTCCCTGCCCTACACGTGTCTCATAGCCTTCAGGAGTGGCGGAGATGAACTCGTGAGCCTGAGCCATGCTCGCCGCAAGCTCGACTTCCTCGTATGTCGCGTCTGCCTTGCCCCAGCGAATGTTTTCCTTCACCGTTCCTGTAAACAGCATGGTTTTTTGCGGGACGATCGCCATTTTTTCGCGTAATCGCTTAGGCTCCATGTCACGTACATCTACGCCATCTACCCGAATCGTCCCTTCCGTTACATCGTAAAACCGCGGGATCAAACCAACCAGACTGCTTTTCCCAGAGCCTGTCGAGCCAATTATCCCGACAGTTTCCCCCGGCAGACAAGTAAACGAAATCTGCTTCAGAACAGGCTGGCCGCCCCCTCCTTCATAGGAGAAACTGACCTGCTCGAAGTCGATACGTCCTTTTTTGCCCGGAAGCTCGTGAGGCGCATCCTCTTTCCAGCTCATTTTGTTTTCCTCGGCAAATACTTCCCCGATACGTCCCGCCGATGCTTTTGCGCGCACGAACATGTTGAATACCATAGAAATCATCATGAGTGAAAACAAGATTTGGGTCATGTAGTTCGTAAAGGCAATAATATGCCCTACCTCGATGCTTCCTTGCTCAACGCCTAGCCCACCCAGCCAGAGGACAGCGACAATTCCGAGATTCACCGTCAACATGATCGCTGGGCTAAAGATGGACATCACCCGTGTAGCCGATACCGATTTTGACTGCAGCTCTTCGTTCGCCTGTGTAAACTTGCCACGCTCAAAAGCAAAGCGATTGAATGCCTTGACGACACGGACGCCAGACAAATACTCGCGCATCGCACCGTTGACCCGGTCGAGTGCTTGCTGCACCTTGAAAAAAAACGGATAACCGATTTTCATATTCAAGAAAATAAATAGACCCACAACGGGAACAACGATTGCAAGAATCACTGCCAAATCCACATTCAATTGGGTCGCCATGAATAACCCACCGATACACATCAATGGTGCCTTGACGAATATTCGCATCATGCCGTTGACAAACATCTGCACTTGATTGACGTCATTGGTCAAGCGTGTCACGAGTGAGGCTCTGTCGAACTTGTTCAAGTTTTCAAAGGATAACGATTGCACCTTGGAAAACAAATCTGCGCGCAGCTGCGCACCGAAGTTTTGCGAGACGTATGTGGCCAGCACATTGCGAATGGAAGCCGCGACTGCCCCCAACGCTGTAACGAGCAGCATCAGCCCACCTGTCTTTAGCACGTAGTCCATATCCCGTTGTGCTACTCCAATGTCGATAATGCGTGACAAGATGGTCGGCTGCAAAAGATCACAGACGGCCTCCAACGCCAAAAAGAACATAGAGATACCGGCAATTACGCCGTATTTTTTTATGTATGTATGATAGAAGCGCATCCGTTCACCCCATCCGTGTTTCTACGTACACGATAACGCTTAGCTAGCGAAATGTCACGATGGTTTGTCTAAATAAAAGGCTGGAGGCTTACAGGTTTTTCCTATTATAGACGTCGAAATCATATGGAAATATTTTTACTTGAATGGAGGATGAAAAGATGTCTCAATCGTTGTTAAAAGGTATGGAAGGGGTTTTTATTCCGGTAACAGACCCGCGTGCATCTGCAAAATGGTATGAGGAAAAGCTTGGCTGCAAACCTTTGTATGTGGAAGAGGAAGCTGTCACGCTGCGAATATCGGAAGAATCCTCTACGGTCATCTGTCTAGTTCGTGTGACTAACCATCAGCCAATGAAGTTTCCCGAAAACAATTTTGGTGTCGGCAAGTACTACAATTTTTTCCCAGCGGATATTGAGGCGGCACATCAGCTATTAACAGAGCGTGGGGTGCAGGTAACGCCGATTGATGGCTTTGGATCGACGAAGGTGATGACGTTTTTTGACCCAGACGGGAATGCGCTTGGGATGTGCCAGTACTAATGTCTGTAACCATTCAAAAACAGCCAAAAGCATCTTATCAACGCTTTTGGCTGTCTATCTGTATGGCTATCCCCTAATCGCTTCGAACATAGACCGCGTGTACCCACCACGATTGGCTCAATTGATATATCTGTAAAAACCTTCGTCTGAATGCGCTCGTACTGGACAAACGTGTGCGTTGTTCGCAACACCATCTTCAGCAGCGGAATTCCAACAAAGATAACCATCAGCCCAAACGCTAATGTAATGCTAATTAAATAGAAGCATAAATAAAACAATCCAGATCCGAAGGTGAACAACAAAAAGAAAAAATCTTGAAAGCCTTTTTGAACCGCATCTTTCTTCATCAGAGCCTCTCCCCATCTTCCTTATCTTTGCTCAATCTCGCTGAGCTTCCTTGATTTTAATTTTCTGTCGGTCACATTCTGTAGTATCAAAATGTCACAACGCCAACGATGAGTGCGATTTCTTTGTCATAAAAGGTGCTGACGAACTGTCATTCGCGGCGATGACATCGCACACCAAAAAGGGCAAAAAGCAGGGATCGTCACTTTGACCCCATGCTTTTTGCCCTCATATCTTTTGCTCAAATGATTATTCCTGTGGAGCTTCCCCTTGTTCCATATACAAGAACTCCCACAGATGGCCATCTAAATCCTGGAAGCTCCAGCTATACATGAAGCCGTGGTCAACAGGATCTTTCGATGGAGTTGCGCCCGCGGCTAATGCTTTGTTTACGATCTCGTCGACTTGCTCTTTGCTGTCAGCGGACAAGGCGACAATCACCTCGGTGCTTCTAGTTGCATCCGTCAGCTCTTTTTTCGTAAACGTTTGGAAAAACTCTTCAACCAGCAGCATGGCAAAAATGTTCTCGCCGATCACCAGGCATGCTGCATTTTGATCCGTAAATTGCGGGTTAAATTCATAGCCGATTGCCGTAAAAAAGTCGATGGATTTGTTAAGGTCTTTCACCGGTAAATTGACGAAAATTTGTTTGGATTGCATTGCCATGTCTGATTCCCCCTCGGGTTTGTTTTTCCTTGATGTCTATATCCTATCATTCCCGATTACGCGAGGCTTCTTCTGGATTGCTATTTTGCCATAAAGGTGTGTGGCTTGCCAATCGAGTTTCTGTGCCGATGGACACTCAAAATGAGACCGAGGGCAGTAAAATGAGCCAGAGCCGTTCCGATATTGCTATAGCTGAGAAATGGAATCTCCAGTGACGTGATTGGCAGCATACCCACTGACATCAGCATGGGCCAGAAGAAGTACAGTGAGAATAAAGGAACGAAGCTCGCAATAAGATGCTTGCCATAAGGTTCGTCCACTTCCTTGACGACCCGAGTCAGCCTCATCATAAACAGGGTAACAGCTAGCAAAATCAACATACCGCCAAACCAGCCATACCTGTGAATGAAATACACGAACTTGAAATCAGAGTCCATAAATGGCAGCTGTGGTAAAGGAGAATGGAAGCCATTTCCCCAAAAGCCCGCCGAACGGATCACTTCCATTGTCTGTATGTAATAATACCCGTGCCCCTGCGGATCGTTGGCCGGTTGCAGCCAGCCAAGCATTTTCACGAAAGAGAAGCCATCCAACCAAAAAGGAACGACAAAAGCAACAGTAGCCGCAATCAGCAAGATGAGCTTTTCTTTCCTGGCGGATTTCGTGTAAGCAAGAAGTATCACGAAACCGCAAAGATACAGCATGAGGTACATAAGCCAGCCAGACATGAAAAAGAGAGTCGCGGGCAATAAAACATATACGACCAGCTTGGAAGCTGTACCCCGGAATCGCCACGTCCTGGTCAGCAGCATGCCTGCTACACTGATCAGAAGCGAATACATGGCAAACGCTGCAAAATCAATATTACGACCTATGTACATATAGTCTCTTCCATTTATTGTATTGCCGAACGCAATTCCAAGCAAAAACACGAATACTGTCAGCACGTACACATGCAATGAATACGGCAAAAGCTTGCGATAATCCGTGAAGGTAATCACGAGCATCAGCCCGATTCCCAATACGGCATAGAACCAGTAGCTATCTAGTTTAGACTCCAAATAACTGACCTGGATTCCATACATCGTAAACAGACCAACCGCCAGAAAAGCCATTACATATGTGAAGAGCCTCCACTCCACCTTAGGCTTATAAATCCGATGCAGTTGCTTCCCTACTGTAGCAGATTCGCCCATTTGCAAAATGGCTTGTCGCACCGCTTCCTCCTCTACCACGCCCTCGTTCAACTGCTCATCCACTATATCAAGCAGATGACTCTCCAGCTCATCCCGGATTCTACGATGCATTTCTGTAGCCCGAACATGTCGACACACCTGATCAAGGTAGTCTGCGATTAATGGATGTGTATTTGTCTGCTTCATGCTCTTCCCTCTCCTAGCACCCGATCAATCCCATCGCGGAACGTATGCCACTCGTGCATCTTCTCCTTCAATTGGCCGCGACCTTCTGCTGTAATCCGGTAATACTTGCGCTTCCTGCCATCCTTCTCGTCCCAGTACGCTTCCACATAACGCTCTGCTTCGAGCGCATGCAGGATCGGATACAGGGTCCCTTCTTTTAGCGTAAACAAACCATTTGACTCCTTCTCGATGGCTTTTGCAATCTCATACCCGTACATTTCCCTGCGATCCAGCATCGTCAAGATCAGGATCACGGTACTGCCCTTTAATAGCTCCTTATTGATTTTCATAGTGCCTCCCGATTTAATCGCAAATACCTAGATTAACAATACATCATAAATCTATGTATAAGATTCTATCATCCAAATCTTGTAAGATCAACACATATACGTGATAGTAAGCTTACGTGAAAGGACGTTTTGACATGGAGCCAACTATTCTCTCCCGCGAGGAAACACACGTGATTGGATTCACTTTTATAGCGAATGTGACAGAAGACTTGGGACAGAAGCTCTCCGCTACTACGACTGAAGCTTTGCGAGCCAGAAAAAGCGAGATTCAGAATCAGGCTGGTGAAGGTGAATATCTGATCCAACTCTATCCTGACAAAGCTGACTTCGATGCATCGGTAGATCCTTTTACCACCATTATTGGCGTCCAAGTTTCCAGCCTCGCCGATATTCCTGAAGGGATGGTCAGTCACACGATTCCGGCGGGGACATTTGCAAAAGTAACACACAAGGGACCTGAGATAAACTTGGGCGATACGTATGGTTTTCTTTACGGGTCTTGGCTCTGCGAATCGGGATATGATTATGCCGGATTTGACTTTGAGTATTGGGACGAGCGCTACAAGCCAGACCAGCAAGACAATGAGATTGATATTTACGTTCCGCTTTTCAAATAAGAGACATAGCGAAAACCAGGGAAGTAGTCCCTGGTTTTGCTGTTGTTACAATGTTATCTATCTAGCCACTCCCCTGTCAGCGCGTTTACCATATAAAGCGGGGTATCATGATAATAAATATGATAGACGAGACGCGGTTCTATTTTCCCTGTAGCTGGATTCTCCATCAGCTTGTAGACCAATCGAAGCGGACGATGGGCTACATACACGTCGGTCGCGGCTGCCCTTGACATTGCTTTGCTTTTATCCGGTAGCGGCTTAGCCTCCTCTGCATACGGAGGTATAATACCGATTACTTTTTTCCTAGCTACATCAAAATGAACAGTATATCCTCCCATAATTGGGACTCCCTGATGAGACTTGAAGAATTGGTACGTTTCGGTTTTTCCTTCTCTAGTAGCAGATCCGAGTAGCAGTTCTTTCGTATCTAAAGGAAGGTATTTCTGAAGCTGCTTTGCTGCTTCATGAACGTTTTCCAGCTTCGGATGAGGGAGCTTCTCCTTTTCCTCATGGACATTTCCATACCGATATTCGAGAATATCCCCTGTCTCTGTTTCCACGGTCAGTTCTATTTTCTGTTTGGTTCGCGTCTCTACTTTGTACGTATGTACGCCCGAGCCTTGATGAACCCCGAAGGAAAGCGGAGGCTCGAATCCCCACTCCCGAAAAAGTCTATCTGCTTCTTCGATGTCAGGAGCTACCAGCTTTATTCCTCCTGGTTTCACCGAAATTGGCGGCATATCTACGAGACTGTAATCGGGATGATAGCGTTCCGTGGGGTAAATTTCTCCTGTGATGGCATCGATGTCACCTGAAAAAGGAAACTCGTATTGCAACCGCCCTTCCCCCTCTGAATAGAGGAGCCGGGCACTTTGCCCAAATATTTGCTCAGCCTGCTTCACTGGCATTGCCTTTTTGGGATCAGGAAAGACCATGCCTGTCGTATCGTTTGTCTGTACCTCTTTTTTATGATGCCTGCCCGCCTTGTCTATCGTAAACGTGTATTGGTCTTCAAGAACCGGAATGTTGTTTATCGTCTTGTTCATCACGACAAGACCTGTATCTGTATTGGACAGCATGCCGTTTACCGCATATTGACTCGCATCACGTCCTGCCAATTCTTGCAGTAGCTTCTTCGCCTGCTCGTATACAGGATGGGCAGGAAGCTGCTGACCACTTGTCGCTGTCACCTGTGTGTCTACCCCTTCGTTTTGCTCCATCCCTGCCATGATGTACATACCAAAAACCGAAGCGATAGCTACCGCAGCCGCCGCTGCTTTCAACGGATTGGTTAGCAGCATTCTCTTCTTGCCACCCCTGCTCGTTTCTTGTTCAAGCACAGTGCGTAATCTCTCTATAAACTCCTTGCGCGGGGGTGTACTTTTTTGCAGAGTCGCTAACCGTTCCAGCATATCTCGTTCATTTTGCCAATCCACTGTACAACTCCCCCTTCTTCGCATGCGTCAGCTTGCCATGCAACTGTTTCAATGCCCGGTGCATCATCGTTTTCACGTTTGATTCTGAACAACCCAGTATGTCCGCTGTCTCTTTGACGCTGTATTCTTTAATGCCACGCAGAATGACAACCATTCGGTAATGCGGTGGCAGTCCCTTAATCGCAGCGATCAAATCCTGCTCGTCCTCTCGGCTTTCCGCTTCCTGAGCCGGATTCCCTTCCGAGGCTGGTATCAAGACATACAATCAGTTGCCTGACAACAGCTTTTGCCACTTGCGTTTTCGATAGTAATTCATCGCTGTATGCTTCGCGATCGCAAACAGCCATGTTTTCACATCAGATCGCTCTTCAAATCGTTCGAGTGAGCGAATCACTCGCAAAAAACCTCCTGCGTCAAATCCTCCGCATCATTTTCATTGCCCGTAAAGTACAGCAAAAATTGATACACATCATGATAATGCCGCTCATAGATGGCCATGACCTGATGTTTCATTTCCTCATACAAAGAAGCTCCTCCATTCTCTTGCTGTCGGCTGGTTGGCGACTTTACTTTTGCTAAAAATTTTCTATTGTACCTATTAGTGTCTTGAACAGGAAAAAGGTTACAGCAGAATGTTTGAAAATGTTCAGGAATGCAACAGCGATGAATAGATCGGGTAGCCTATAATTTACATGGATCCTACTATCTTTCCTGATCACATAAGAAGTAAGAACGGAGTGACGTGTATGTTTAAACGGCTATTAGCCATTCCGCTTGCCGCTATGCTCGTACTGACAGGCTGCGGCAATGGTGGACAATCGGGCCAACCATCGGGCGATTCAACGGCTACCAATCCGACTCGTTCGATCGAATACTTGGGCAATACTTATCAAATTCCGGCCAGAACAAAAGAAATCGTCTATGTCGGCTTTCCTAGCTCGTATGAAGATTCCTTCCTGCTAGGAGTGCCGCCGTATGCAGCTACTACAGATAAAAACGGCAAATTCCCGCCCGAATATCAAGCCATGATCAGAAATGCCAAGCATCTCCCTTATAATATTGCAGATAATCTAAATGAGCTGGTTGCCCTCGAACCTGACGTCATCATGACAACCGACAAGACCTCCAAGGAAGACGTGGCCAAATTGCAAACCGCTGCATCCGTCATTCCCGTCTCTACAAACGGAGCTCATTGGCAAGAAAACTTGCGTCTGCTCGCTGATGTTCGTGGGAAAGATGCCAATTTGGATACTTTCGTAGGAAAAGTGAAGCAAAACGCACAGGAACTCCGCGACAAGCTCGCCGCACTTCCAGAAAAGAAAGTGCTGACACTGTGGTTCCAAGAAGGCTCCTTCTACGTCTATCCAAAGGATGAACGGTACAATTACCTGTTATATACGGACTTGGCCCTGCCTGTCCCAAATGTCGTCGCAAATGTGCAGGAGCGTACCGCGCTCTCAATGGATGCTTTGGCAAAAGAAGATCCCAACTACTTGTTTGTGATGGTCAACAAAGAAGACCAACCCGCTTTCAAGCAGTTGCAAGAGCAACCTGCATGGAAAAATCTAAGCGCAGTCAAAGCAGGTCAAATGTACATGAATGCCGTTGAACCAGGATTGGCTGGTGGCACGGCCTATAGCAACCAATCGTTTTTAAATGCGATACGAAAACAAATGCTAAAGATGAGCGAATAAAAAGATGAGCTTTGCTCATACTATACTCATCGAGCTCGGTGGTGTGTTTTCAATCAGGCTGTAGTCCTTTACGGAGGCGATGTGCCATGGATGATTTACACGATCACCTAGTGAGTAAGGAAAACCGCATACTGCTTTAAGCTTCTAACTTCATACTGGAGGTAGATGCGTCGCACGTGATGATCGGTAACACCTCAAAACTAACGAGCTCGATATATGCCGTCTCCTTTATGGAGGCGGTTTTATTTTTTGGAAAACCGACGTTTGTCCAGCTGTAGTGGTGGGGAGGAAACAGGAGAAAACGCTCAGATTCTAGGGCCACCCGCAAGGGTGATTCACTGCCCGACTCCATGCAAAAAGCGAAACCGCGTCCAAAGTGGTCCTTTCAGGATGCTTCTCAGAGGTGGACGCTTAAGAACGTGTTTCGCTTTTTGCATTCCGTCTCGGTCGGTGTCCCTAAGATCTTCGCTTATTTCTCCTGTTTCCTCTACGAGCTTTTCGTTTTAGCCGATTCCTGAAAAGATTGAGGAATGTAATCAGTTACGACAGAGAAGAATATTTCCAGACGTAGCGACTTGTGGAGTCCTACCGAGCGGAGAAGGGATTAGC
>NZ_JBFEFW010000023.1:0-92963 GCF_047229145.1 Brevibacillus jepli | reverse complement strand
AAATCGACTTGTTGTAGTAGAGCGATAAACCGACTATCATCGAGTTTACCTCTTCGATTACGACAGCCTTTTGATATTCGCAGACGGTAGTTTTCAGGCTCTTGATTTTGTCGAGGACTTCCCTGAACTTTTCGTTCAGCTTCTTGGTATTCGGGTAAACCTTGCAGGTTAGTGGGCGTTTTCTTACTTTACCCGTTCTACCTGTAAAGGTTCTTGGCTTTTCGACTTTCAGCCAAAACCCTAGGAATGACATTGCTTTCTCAGTAAGGTCAGTAATGACTGTTTTATCAGGAGAAAGTTGCAGTTTCAGCTTAGCCTCAAAGTATTTATTGAGTGCTTTTAACCGTCTTTCAGCTTCTTCTCTGGATTTGGTCAAGATAACCCAGTCGTCAGCGTATCTCACGAGAAATACAGGTTCGATTCCCTTTTGCCTCATTGCACGTCTGGCGTTCTTTTCGTTGGAATACTGTTCTAGTTGGTAAGGATTTTCGTACCAGCTTGATACAATCCAGTCAAAGTCGTTCAGATATACGTTTGCAAGCAGGGGGCTGATAATCCCACCTTGCGGTGATCCTAGAGTGGATTCTTCAAACACGCCTTCGTTCATTATTCCTGCTTTAAGCATTTTCATGACGAGTGCCAGCACCCTCTTATCAATTACACCCATTTTACTGAGTTTGTTGATGAGGAGTGAGTGGTCGATGTTGTCGAAGTAGCCTTTAATGTCTCCTTCGATTGCGAATCTAAACTCACCAATATTGATGAGACTTGCTATCCTTGCTATGGCGTGATGAGTTGACCGATATGGTCTAAAGCCGTAGCTGTGTGGATAGAATTTCGCTTCGAGGATGGGTTCTAGGACTATCCTGGCGCATTCCTGAATGATTCTGTCCTGCATCGTCGGTATTCCCAACGGTCTCATTTTGTCGGAGTTCCCTTTAGGAATGAGTTTTCTCCTAACTGGTTGGGGGTTGTAGCTTTCGAAGCATGTTTTAATGGTTCGAAGCAACTTTTCCCTCGGCATCTGAAGATAGTCTCTAATGACTTTCTTGTCGATACCTGCCGTCATACTGCCCTTGTTGGACTTAATGTTGTGTATAGCAGTTATGATGGTTTGTTCGTTAGTAATTAACTCATATAATCCAGTGAAGGACTTTCCGTCTTGAGACTGCCTGTATAGGGTGTCGAGTACTGATTTTAGTTCAGTCTCCGACTCGACTTGAGCATTAACCCTCATCTTCTCAGTCCTTCCTATATGTAATAGGAAGAAACTATCCAAGCAGAGATGAGTTAGCGATAGACTTTCGGACTGTACAATCCTCCAGCGTTAACTCAAGTCAAGGTTCTTTTAGTGGCAGTTATCAATCCGACTGCCCCCCTTCGCCATGTAAACGGCTTTCCCGTTCTCGGACTACTACGGGGGCTCTGACTTCCCACAAAACCTCAACGGACTGACATCCTCCGTTAAGTGGGATCTCCCACGTTCCCTGCTTCCTATCCCTATGTTTACTGACTTTTAGGTGCGTACCCTACCCCGGGGAACCTAGACGTGTTTTGAATCCCAGTTGTTCCACGTCTTTACGGATTATTTCAAATCCGCAGTTGTAATACCAACACACAAGATATTACAACGTATCCCATTGCCCCTTTCGGGTGAACTTGCGTTACGAGGCTGCATACGTTCGGATTAACTTCCTCACCATGAGTCGGCTTTTAAGGAGGCCCGCATCACTTTCGCCATATCCTTTCGGACTTAGGTTACTTGGATTACGACTTTACCTAGCTCTCAGACAGCTATTGGTGTCAGCCAATGTCCGCCTGTAGGAGTCTTAGCCCTCATGCCAAGCGTAACTTGTGGATTCGGCATGGCTTCCGCGTTTCACGGAAGATTTCAGAAACAGAGTTCTTGACTTTGACGTGCGAGTATTAGGGTGCACCTAGATACCGTCAAAGTCCGTCGCTTTTCCCTACAGTTGTAGGTTAGGCGAAACGTGGCGCACGTGTATACCTCAAATCTGGGTCGTCCGTAAGGTTTCCAGTAATAATATGAAGATTAAGAGGCATCTTCCGTTTTCTCCTTTAAATGATATTGGTCGTTTTACAGCTGGTGCTGAATGTTAAAAAACTCGATAATTAAGCGAATTGAACAGGTCGCTTTTCTCGAGTACGTAGATCAATTTCCGTGGGAAGTTTATTGGAAAGGAGTAGATCATCCAAACCTTTCCCATCATTGGAATTCCAAGTCCATAGAACAACATCTAAACCAATAGCCAATAGAGATTTAGCAAATTCCACTAAGGCTTTGAATACCTCGACATTCTTACCCGCCACTTTCGTTTCGGAGTAAAGAGCGTCTGAATCATAAGCCAGTACCAGGCGCTGCACTCCCCATGCTTGTACAAGAGGAACAACATCTTTCCAGTTTCCTACCCCAGGTAAACCAAGGACTAATCGCTTAAGCTTATTGGCCGAGATAGTAGATTTGTGTTCCCCTTCTGTAACTAGTACTTCATTTACCATCATTATGCTAGAAATATGAGTACCAGGATCCCAGATATTCATTAATTTTTGTGGGGCTACCACATTAATTGGAGCTCCTGAGGGTGCTCCTCCGCGGCTCATGTGAATTAGATTTTTCTCCCGATCCCGCTCCATAATGGAATTATCGAAGACCCATTGATTGTCAATCAGAGACACATTGGGAGGTGAACTAAACCAAATGTATTTGGGTGTTCCTCCCGTTGCAACCCGTAGCCGAACAATTCGAGCATTTTCATCTCTAACGGGTATAAAATACCCCTTTGACGCATTAATTGTCCAGTACCAGTCTTTCTCAATGCTAGGATCACCATTTTTTCTTAAGCGCTTCGTAAACCCTGGAACACGGTCCAAGGATTCTCCAGAATCAAGCAGCTTACGAATGATAGATTGGACATCTTCACGGGCTGGGACAGAGCGTATAAGAAGACTTACAACCTGCTCGTTGGTATACTGACGCTTCGGCCCAATTAACTCCATCGCATGTTCCGGTAGTAACGAGCACAAGCTGAGAAACTTGCGATAAATGCGATCGCAATCAACTGCACTTCGAGCTTCTACCTCGTTTCGTGGTGATTTTACATAAGAGGGGTTGGCTCCTTGTGTAGAATAAACTGATTGACTCTTTTGGGTGGCAACTGTTGATGTACTCCCTTCATATTCTACAGGGATATTCATTACTTTGGCTATGCCAACAAGAGCTTCAATATAATGCTGTTTCGGGTCATAGGATCCGAATACTGCCCAGCTCCAGTATTTAATAGCATCTCCCTTTGCTCCACATCCTCCACCGCCAAAGCAATTAAAAAAATTCCGACGTGGTTCAATGTAGCAATCCGGAGTTTTCTCCTCATGTAGCGGGTTCGGACAAAATACAACATAGCTAGATCCCCTACGTTGTGGAGCATGATTCATCCTTTCTGCGAGTTCAAGAACCGATACTGAGCGAATAGTATCGATAAAAGACGGCGCAAATTTCATAAAACCTCTCTCCTTTTGATTAATCGTTGGTTGGTTAATGTTGGGCATAAAAAAAACGCCCAATTAGACGATGAATTAACCCAATTACCTAATAGCAATCGAGTATCCAATACCTAATTCGGCGTTTTTTGCTACACGCAAATCATTTATCCACGAGCGCTTGCCTGTGGCTAGAACAGTAAATTAATTCTTTGTTAATAGGTCTGATTATATCATAACTTGAATAGAATTGTAAGGATATCCAAGGATGAAATAATGAGCGGAAGCGAAACCTTACCAATATAAATCATCATTCAGTACAATTATTAAGATATATACTTTAGACATATTTTAAAACAATAGAGTTTAATACCATAGGAAAACATTCCTTTGAAAAGCCGTGTCACCCCTACGTTTGACGTGTGTCTTCGTGCAACTCTAGCAAGCGTCATTCATGATTCACATAGCAGAATGCAGTTTCCCCAAGGATTATGCAGAATTCCCACTGATATTTTCAATATTACCAGATTTCAATGCAATATTCACAGTTATTGAATACCTTTTTTTACCAAACAAAAACCCCCGATAGCTGATTTGGATCACGGGGGTTCTTCTAAAATCGGATTATTAAGGCCATAACGGGTTGAAAAGAATGGATCAATTCCAATAAATCCAACACCAATAGCCACTTCCTTGAAGGTTGAGTGGCTACAATTCGTATTTGTTTACAAAAAAAGGTAATGAATTATGCTGTTTTCGGAAATAGCTTATTAATTTCTGCTAGCGCAGCATCGCGTAATTGAATCATCGTATCCTGGATGATATTGAAAGCAGCCGTTGCTGAAGAACTAATGAGCCCTTTAAAACCGGTAGAAAGGAGTTTATAGCCTTCTGCTTCTTTCTCGCATAATGCTTTGACAAAATCTATCGCCTCTTCTTTTGTAGAGAAGCGGGAACGCAGTTTTGACTTTCCTTCAGCATCCTTGCCCAATCGAGCACGAACCCATCCAGTTAGCATTTCTTCAAGCAGTTTGACCAGTGATGCGCGCAATGCTACCTCTTGAAAAATCTCCTCTTTTGAATAAGGCAGAAATCCGTTTTGTTCAAGGCGGTTTGAAAATTTGGTATAGAGGTTATGTTGACCCTTCTCTTGAATATCTGTCATTTCTGATAGAAGAGTATAGCGTGCATAATAGTCCTTTGTGATGATCTGTAGTTGCTCTCTGATTGAATCTTGATATACAGAACTAAAGTAAGCTTGAACTTGATCAGGTGTAGATAAATCCATAGTTTGATTTTTTCGTTGCATGCGGATAAACCGATCCAGTGCCTCGTTAAATGCATGTCGAAGTACACGGCGGCTCCATTCAAAGAAATATTCCCGCTGCCTTAAAATGTGTGTTTCCATAATTCGTTCAGCAGAAGCAAATCGTGCTTTTTGTTCTTTCAAAATAGCAATTAAATTCTCCTCGTTGTTAGCGAATTGATGGAGACCGTTCAAGCGAAATGTATTTTCCAAAAGCAGCTGCTCTTTCTTATAAGAGTCAGCCTGGAGTGCTACCGGTGTAAACGTGAATTGAATAAACTTTTCTTGCTTGCGCGTATACTGATTTAGCTTGAATAGCCGTTGAATGGTGACATAATCCCCACAATGATTTTGAATGGTTTGGAGAAGTTGGTCGAAGCGGGAATTACGATCCAATGTTAGCGCGGAGAACCCACTGCGAGAGTGAAACCGGCTTTCTGGTAGAGTTACGATATCCTGTCCGCTCTTGGACAGTTCAAATAACGCCTCCAACAGGATCCGCATTGCGTTTACAGGCAGATTTCTGAAATTTGGCGTGTAGAATAGTTTATATGTTTTGCAGTAGTGATTTCCCCGCTCGTATTGAACTGAAAGCGGTACATATGTAAAACGATACATATTTCCAAATTGAGGATGGCTTGTCAGGATACCTTCACGGATCATTTTTGCCATGCACTCACGAACATAGTTAATGGTGGAATCGACTTTCTCGGCAATCTCTTGATCACTAACCCAAATATAACCATCCTGATCACATGCATTATCAAAAAGAGCCAGACAGATTAGAAGCTGTGTTCTTGGCAGTGTTCTAGCTCTACGGATGAATGGTTCAAAAATCTTGTTCATATGTCTGGTCTCCTTCCCTGCAGGATCACAGACAATAAAAAGAGCGAAGTTTAAAGAAGAGTATATACTCTCATCAACTTCACCCAACCAATTTTATCGTTTCCACTCGAATATTATCGAAAAAAAAACAACAGGAAACTAAGGGTTATTCTTCATCCTTTTAAAAAAATCTGATACAATAAGGAAGAAGTAACCAATTGGAGTTGGGCAATTTTATTGTCTGATTTCGTAATTGTAAGAGTCGCCTGGAAAACCACTCTTACGTTGATGAATGGCAAACATCTGGTGGGAATGTGCTGGAACACAATCCTGCTAAAGCTCTCGGCTGGAACCGAGGGCTTTTTTCATTTGGTAGATTCTCTCTGCTGAAATACTATCACTACTATCAAAAACTGGCAAACGGAGCCAGAAGTCCCGAACGGAGCTACACGTCCCGAACGGAGCTACACGTCCTTATTGATCGGAGCTACAGGTCCGTATTGATCGGAGCTGCATGTCACTAATCATCGGAGCTATAAGTCCTAATCGGAGCTATAAGTCCTCATTCATCGGAGCTACACGTCCTAATCGGAGCAACAGGTCCCCAATTTTCGGAGCTACACGTCCTAATCGGAGCTATAAGTCCTCTATTTTCGGAGCTACACGTCCTTATTTGTGCTTCTGAAAAATTTCTAAAAAAATTTTTTAATCTCATTTTTCCCACGGAGCCACAAGTCCTAAACGGAGCTGTACGTCCCCTGTTTTCGGAGCTACACGTCCTGAACGGAGCTATAAGTCCTGATTTGGGAAACAAGCATAGAGACATCACTATCCAAATAACAGATTGGTGGCATGGCACGTACCAGGAGCGATTTCTTGTTGTGTCGGGTTGGTACTATTGCTTCAGGTGTTCAATTTAAACTGAGCAACCATACAATTCGCTGCTCCATTCCTCCTGGACCCCCACCGCCTTTCCACCATGGGCTGCCAAAACGTGTCTATTTTTCGTTCTATGACTTTATTTTCTACTCTTAAACTATATTTTCACTAAACAATAAGACGCGAAATAGTTTGACTAAATAAAGAAAATCGGCAGCCTCAGGACATGATAATAAGGTCTTAGGCTGCCGCTAATTATTAGGCTATCAACTTCACAGAAAGGAAACAACTCATGCCCTCTAATGCTTTTAAATCGAACATCGAAACGTTGGAAGTTTAAGGAGTTCAATCAAGCAGTTTCAGATGCGTGAAAAAGATTGAGACCAAATACATAGAACAGGGCCTACGAATTGTGTATCGTTAGGTCATGTTTTCCTTCCATAGCTCTACCCATCCCTCGATCGGTTCTTCTTGATCGAATTTACTTTTCTTGTTAAATGCAGTTTGGATCAGCTGCCTCCGTAGTGTTTCCACCTTCGATAATAGGCCAAGAGCTTTGTCATCCTTTCGATATTTAAGCTCGCTTTGAACGATTTTGTAGCTCAGAAGTACTCGCGGTGGTTCATTATCGAACAATTTGTCCAGGATGCTGACAGTCCCGTCTAAGTCGAAATAATTTCCCATTTCAATAAGCAATTTTATTATGTGGTCAGACATCAAATGTCGGGTAAGCAGCTGGTGATACGCGCGACTACCCAACAGTTCAAGAGGTGAATCGCAATTCATGCTAATACAATCAATCACCTCAACTAATTTGAGGGTAACCTCTTCTTCCTCCTCCTCGTTTAAGTTGTCGTAGAGTATCTCCCATAACGCCTGGCTGTCTGCCCCGTTGACTTTTACGGTCCAGTGTAACATGATTTCCGTCATCAGTGACACAGCTGATTTCGGGCCATTTCTGCAAAAGTGGGAGCAAGCCTGCAAAACCCGTTCCTTGAAACTTGCGTCTGCAAAGGTACTAATTACCCTTCGAAGCGCATACGAGAGTGCACTAGCGAAAGCGGGATGTTCAGGACGCTTCAACAATTCCAAGACTATACATGGCCATCTGTAATCACGGGAGACGCCAGTAAGATTATATAGCTCGCCAGGCTCTGTTCCGTAAACCTTGATAGCGTCCGTAAGTAAGCCGGTATCCGCCCGCTCAATCAACTTTGTTACAGCAAGTGGTAGGACCAATGCTGTTGGATCCCCCAGCAGAAGTTCGCAAATCTCAAGTGGATTTTCATCTCGTGTCAACGCAATAGCTTTGAGCCAACGGACGTCGCTTCTGTCGGATTGCAGCAAATCCAGGACTTGAGCTTTTTCCTGAGCACGCAGCCCTTTCCAGTATATTACATATTCGGAGAGAGCCATGGATACCATGTAAGAATCCCGGTGGCCAAGGAGCTGGACGACGAGATGTTCTCTAAAGGGAATGCTACTGGTTGTATTGTCTAATAAAAAATTCAGGAAGCCCATTCCAAAGTCGCTAGGGCGCCTATGGGTAATTGTGCGCGCCACCCATTCAAACCATGCTTTAGTTATCCGCACTATTTGATCCTCTGTGAGCTGACGAGCTGCTAATCTGGTGGATTCAAATAGGTAACCTTCATCAATGTCATGAAACTCGCTAGGAATGTAATCAAGGAAAACCGGAAGCAATGAACCCCATAGAAGGATAAGCTCTTTTTGCTCCTCAGAGGACATATGCTTCCAGTCTAAACGAAACTTTTCGGGTTTCTGAAAGAATTTGGTCATGAATTCATGAGCGGCTACGCAGTTAACTTTAACCTTCAGCACTTCCTCCAGTCTCTCTCGTACCCGCTCACGTGTATCAAAAGACCAGTGTTTCCATCCTTGAAAGCAGCCTTGGATTCCTTGTAATACGACGAAAGGATGCGGATCACTCAAAACGAGATTGACATGCACTGGATTTTCTCCGTATTCGTTAAGAAAGCTAAAAGCTGCGGCCTCACGGATAAACCCTTCTTTATACGTTAACAGCTGCTTAAGGAGTGATAGTTTGACGGCGGCATCTAACTCATGTTCATCCACTATTCGAGCGAATCGCCACGCTTCCTCGGGAATCACTTTGGAGGATTCATCCGGGGATTGGAGACGCTTTGCGATAGCATGGAACACTTCATCCGAGATATCATCAACTTCAACACTCGTTCTTGGCCAGAGGTAACCTTCAGTATCTTCTTCTTTTAGCTTAGGAATCCCGTCGTACCAATCGAGGTTATAGTCGGTGAAACTATACGTTTCGATGTACCTTAAAACTACTTCAACTTCTTCGGTCGGTAGCTCATCGACTCGCGCGGTTAACAGCACGAGTGCTTCGTCTCGAATGGTCGGGTAAGGGCAAGACAATGCCTGAAGAGCCATGCTCCGTATCTCTCTGCGGAAATCCTGTTCCGGATAAGCTCCATAGATTCTTTTCAAGCTTCGGATACAGGACAACATAACGCTAAAGACTCCATGGCTGAGCAATTGCTGTATAATGACGCGCAGACGCTTTTTCCCAAAAGTACTCTGCTTCTCAACAAGATACATCGCAGCCTCATAATAGGTTGGGTGAGCAAACATCCATTTTCCATCCATATGAACTATATACCCTGCTCGCTCCAGTTCCTCCAAAAAGGATTCTGCGGCTGACAAACCGTTGGGAAGATTCGATTCGTCATATACCGATTGCAAGAGCTTAATGAGCTCCTGCTCTACTATTCCAAAGCCTATGTTGCACCCCAATACCATAGTAATGAGTAGGATGAGTTCGGCAGGCCCTCGGCTCTGGAATGATTGACCCAGCTGAACGGAATCTACCTTAGCTAGACTTGATAATTCAGAGAAGCTTTTATCGGTTAACTGGTGCCGTTCACTAAATGCCAGGTGTCGGATTTGTCCCGGCTGCAATACGGCTGAAGGCTCCGCCGCCATTCCGTTTGTTACTATGTCTCGCACGCTGTTGGGCAGATGCTGCATATTCGAATATTCAGACCAGACATTAATGGCGAACTGGGGGTCGTTAACTGTCAAGTCTCTCCAGAGGTTTGTCCCTATGCTCCAAGTCTCCAATGAAGGGCTGCCATTAAGAGATTGTAGCAGATCCTTTCTTGAAGTGACGATCAGTTTTCGATGCGGGGCAAGTTGTTCAATCAGCGAATATAAACGCCCCCACGAATTAGTTGCATCCTGATCCAGACTGGTGTGGCCGAATGGATCTTCTAGGAAACATATTCGGCTTTCGCTGCTCGTTGTAGTCAAGTACCGATAAGCCGTGTCTAATTGATTCTCTTTGACGTATGTAAATCCTTGATGAGCACGCAGTTGCTCTGCTATCCACTCAGCCATATGAGATTTACCACAAAAGGAAATGCCCGTAAGCAGTAGAACATTATGCTGCTCCAGGTCGCGGAGGAGGAGGTCGCTGTCTTCCCGTGGTACGTGGATACGCCGTGAGAAGGCTCGATTCCCGGCATACTTATTTAAGACCTCCTGTATAAGAGGGATGACATTCTTTCTCTCATCACGGGCCTCTCTCACAGCCTTCTCTAACTCGGATATCACAGAAGGAGCTGTATGCTCTGGAATATGATGATGAAGTTTCATCAAGCGAATCACATCTGCTTGGATTCTTGGAGCATCTACCCGCTCCCAAATCAGGATACGGCGAGCCATCTCACGTAATGCGGATTTATCCGCTTTCAGTTGCAGAACCTGCTGCTTACAAAAAGCGTCCCGACTCTGTTGCATTGTCTTTTTTCCTTCGTACGCCTTTGAGTATGCTTCTAGGAACAAATCGGCGAGTCTGCCATCCAGCGGAGACTTTGAATGCACTTGAATGTTCCCTATTGGTTTGAGAAAGGTCTGTGTAGCGTCTGAGCATCGACTTTGTGTAATGAACAATGCTTGACGACGGTGATCACTAATTAACCTGCTCAATAAATTGTCGACAGCCTTACGATCTGGAAAGTGTCCGACCCATTTGGCCAGGCTTTCCATCCCCAGTGTTCCTTGCTCGCTTTTGACTTGAGTTTCAATCGTAATGTTTTCTTCGTCAAACGTAAAATGAATTTCTGCATCCTCGCCATCTTTCTTCTCAACAATTAGCTCCAACTCGTCACGATCCCACAAGAGAAGAGCCAAATACACTGTCTGCAAGTATTGATAATCGTAGCCTTGCGGGCCTGTCTGCTCAATTGACATTGTCAAAGAACTCCTTTGGTCATGAATGGATAATTGCTTTGTTCTAGTCACACATCGAGAGGTACGTTGTTTCAAGTATAACAGAATCGTTTGCTTATCGGACTTTGTGCCCCGCTTCCTGATTCGTCAGGTGTGCAGGCAGGGGCGATGAAAAGCGGCTACCTACCGGACAGTGTAACCGGGAGGAAAGGCAGCAACACACTTCTGGGAGCGGGGGCTGGCCGACATGGCAATGAATCCTCAGCTGCACTGTGACTCCCCGAGCTTACTCTTGACAGACTATACCTAAATAAGTGGATACTATGGATCAATACTGCGGTTAGAGTATGATTCCGAGGGTAAGATGACTAGGAGTCATTGAAGTAAAGTTTTCAAACACGTTATTTTCGAAACAGTCTTTGCATTTTGCAGGGACTTTTTCAATTGCATGTTCCCCTTATGTTCGTATATAATACGAACTATTTGTAAGATAGAGTGAAGATTTCGTTTGATCAAGCCCCAAAATACTAAGGAATGATATTATGTGTCATACGATATATGCGTATGGCATTTTTTCTTTCTCCAACGGTTCTGCCAGCTAAACATGACGTTTTAAGGTTACGGGTATTCAACCGTTGCCTCCTGGATAAACTGGTAATGTACTTTTGATATTGAAAAGTACAAAACTTATGGGGAGAAAGAGAAATGCCTACTTTAGAGCAACTTTCCGAATGATTGCCGCAACAAAAAAGGAACGGCTCCTTTCGGGAAAATATCAGAATGTTCCGGTTTATACTCTCTCTGTCCAGTAAATAATGAGAAATATGAAGAAAAATAAATCGGTGGCAGCGCGAACAGCCGCCACCCAAAATGGAGAGTGATCCCCTTGCTGAATGATTTGCAACGTCATGAGTTGGCCAAGCTATTGCGAAAAAGTTCCTCACATGATCCCTGGAGTCTGGACCGCATCGTCTCGCATTTCGGTCTGCAACTCACCACTAAAAGAGAAAAAGAAAGACTTCGCAGGGAGGTTAAGGCCCTTCCCCTACGTTATCCAGACCTGGATGGAATCTTCAATGTTGGGAAAGGTTATTTCTTGCCTCGCAGCCCCTTGGATAAGCAAAAGATAATTGACTTTTATGAATCGCGGCAGAACGGATTTTACCGGAGGATGCTTTATTTCGCAGAAAAGGTGAATGAGCAGCAGAGAATCGAAGCCGGTCAATAAAAGATGGCTGTCGTCATTGGTCAACCGTAGGAGGCAGATCTACCGGTACGCCTGCTAAGGGATACTCGCCGGTTCCATAAAGAGCTTTTTTCCTAGCAAGCAAAACAGTAATATATAGAGAGGGAATTTAATCGGAGGGGCGATACGATGGATAATATGCGATTTCATCGGGGGAAAATGGTTGTTGATGATCATGAGATCCTGATCTTTCAGCTAGAAAAAGGAGAAGTCACTCATCAAAAATTTGAACGGCTACTCAGCTTCATAGCTGACCTGGACAAGAGACAAGACAAGGGTTTTGGCTCCCTCATGCTGGCCATCGATGGATGGGATCACGTTCCGGAAGAATTGTACGAAATCCCCCAAGTGAGGAAATTCATGGTGAAGCTCATTCGTATGATCCCTCATCTCCTGTTTTACTTGAATCCCGTGAATCAAATGCCTTATCAGCTGTTAGCCAGCTTATCCGATGTTCAAAAATTTTATCACGGCCCTGTAACGATGCCCGAGTATATTCAGGGACAACACGATGCTCTAATCAAACTCCCCCGAGAAATGGCCACCCTGATGCTGAATGCCATAAAGCAGCATGCAGAAACCGTTCAGTTTGATGATAAAGATGGGGAATTACCTGTTATTTATGGGCTGATTGAGCGTCTTTCCAACCAAAAATAAGTCATTTTAGCCAAAGGCCACTCCGTTGTGAGTGGCCTTATTCATAGCGCATGATCGCTTTCAATGATTAACGGATCGAATCCGGTCGAAAAATGGGAGCTACCCTTCTGTTTCTCTCCTTTTCCCATTCCAGCATAAGCCTTTCTTCTCATTTGAAGATACCATGGGCATAATCTTCCCAATCGGGCCGGATCTTCCCCTAGCTGCCGCCACCTTTCCACCCGTAGATGTGTTACGGTTTGCCTTTGATGGAAAAGAAACAGCAACCGTTCATAAATCCGGTTGCTGTTGCATCTCTCATTTCGGATACTCAACATACTATGTACAGCATTGTGCTACTTTCAATTCATCACTTCTTCTTATCCAACCCTTAACGTGGTGAAAATCGGCTTTTATATTTTCTCAAATCCCATTAAATTAGTTAATTTTCGCGTTTTGTTAGCTGTTTCCCCCGAAGAAGTAAGTGATTCAGAATTACATCCGATTGCGAACCTATGTTCTTGTTTGCTATACTGAAATCACAGCTTTTACATCAGAAATATCATGTGGCACATTATTATTTTTCCTTTGGTTCAACCGACCAGAGACCAGTTTAGTGGTTAATTCTAGATAACAAACGTTCCTGTTGAGGTGATTCCAATGGAAAGAATCGACGCTGTTATTGATGGCCAACTCCAAGCTGTTCCCGTATTAACCCTAAAGCATCTCATAGCCATAAGCAAAATCCACACTGGGGTAAGCCCCGGTTGCGCACCAGACATATTAAGGGACCTAGTAGAAGCCGGATTGGTGGAGGAGACAGCAAATGAGTTTGTTGTATGAGAATTACTATGAGCAAGTCGTAGATCCGTTACCACCGGTTGATTTAGACGACTTGGCTGCTATGAAAGTCATCATCTATGATTCCGTACGCAAAGACTATGCACTCAATGTCGGATGGATTGAGGAGTGTATACGGAGGGAATGGGGAGTAGTCAAAGACATCAACCAAGTCGAGCGGAAAATCAAGCTTGTAAGAGTCGACGGCTTTTGGTGGGTGCCCATCGACCATTTATTACAGGTTGAGCGGGTGTAATCGAAAATGATAGTCCAATGGCGGGAAATTCTGCATGAAACAATCCTTTATGGCATGCTTTTTAAGGCAATCGCCCTTGATGCTGAAATCCTTAATCAGGATCAGCTCAAAATGTCATACCGGCCAATGATGGATAGCATCTCTATGTGGGCGGAGCGGCAACACCACAAATATCGTAATCAGTTTGTGCGGCTTGGTGGAAAGATTCATGTCCAGAAGAAGGAAGATGATTTTCTATACTTTGTCCTTGTATCTATACATGGACGCCAGGAAAAATGTATCTACAATGCTGAAATATTGAAAGCTGAATGCCAGGTACGGCTTAACAATTATCTGTACGACGCCAAGCAGCAGGCGAACGGGCGTGCATAGTACTTAAGAATTCCAGTAACATCTAAGGACTTGAAAAGATCCCAAGATTATCGCCCGAAGAAGTTTGCCGAATCATTGCCAGTGGGAAGCATGATTCCTAAAAACTAGTCTTACTCTAAATCTGGTTGCGTCGTTCTATATCAACACTAGTATGTCGTGCAGCAGTGTACCCAGCATCATTGATTTAGTTGGCCGAGTCCGTTTCGAATAAAATATCATGCTCTAGCCATAGCAGCTGAAAGACTCTAGCAGAGAAGACAAACAAGCCCTAACGGTTTCGTAGGGCTCGTACATGAAATAATAAACAGGGGCATAAATATTAAGCCCCTGCTTTCTAAACTTGAGCATATGAAGTTACTTCGTCATCTAATAAGTTAACAGATGGCATTTCTACAGGAGGGCCAAGAATGATTGTTTTAGGTGTTCTTCTGCCGTCTCTTAAAATATCATAGTTTCCAATCACACCGCGCTCCTTCAGTTCCTCAAGAGCTAACTCAATCGTCTTTCCAGCTCGCGATTTTTTCGAATCGCCAACGCCAATCTGATCCGCAAGTACTTTAGCATCAATGGTACGAACACCACTTTGAAGGAGACGTAAAACGTTTATATAGAGCGTTTTAGATGCTTCTGTCTCAAGGTCATGGAAAAGCATCATACTGATACCGAGAAAGCTACCGTTTTCGAGACTTTCTTGTAGAGTTTCACTTAAAGTGATGTATACCATTTTCGTTTTATCATCTACAAAGCCCTTTTCAAACGGATGATACCAGCCAGTTCCTGAAATGAGCTCTGTATCAAGTACACTTTCTTGATTGTAAACATCGATCCTCACCGTTGTAGATAAGATGTTGCCAATGCTCTCTTTGGCCTTCTTATAATTGCCCCCACTAGCATCCAAAAAAGCAGCTTTTAATAGATCCTTTAAGTAGAACGAGTAGGTCTTTTGTTTACCGTTGACTTCCCACAAATAAAGGATGGACAGAAGAATCCGGGTATCATATGAAGCCAGCAAGGAGCCTTTTGACTCCGAATTTTTGATGGTAACTTGGTGGTACCCATTCTTCTTTACTTCGAATCCACCTAGCGGCAGCCGAGGGATATCATTTTCTGAAGGGACATATGAATTAAAAAAGCCATAATCTATTAATTTTTTCTCAACTGGATAGTTGTTTCGTTTGTGTTCTTCACGCTTAAGTTCAACGGTCTTATTCAATACTTCCAGTTTAATTTCCACAAGGTTACGTTCTTCCAATACTGAGTCATCCGCATGTGATTCTCCCCAACTGGATAAAACCACTTCACTGAGCTTAAACCAATTTTCCTTTAAAATGTTAATGTATTTTTCAAGGGCACGTAGTTGAAAGTTAGTGAATGAATCAGCCAATGCACGGACTTCTTTCTGGTACTCAGCTTCAGAGCCAGCAGCCAACAGTAGACGCTTTTTTTCAAGTAAAGGCGGTATGTTTTTTTCAAGCGCATCGATCGCTTTTTTGTTCATCTTTACCTCCACCTTTCCCTCACTTCCTTTCATCATAGTATGTCTAAGGCGTACTCGTCCATAGTCAAATAAAAAAAGCACGTTGAAAAAGCCGAGTGAACGGCTTAATTCAACAGTGCTTCTGCTGATCAATTCATATGTTTTATTAATTTGAGTATATAAAAAAGGTTGGAAATCGACAACCCTCTTCGTTTTCTTGGGAAAAGACCAGGAGTGAGTCCTGGCCTATTTTCGGTTGCGGATAATCCGCTTTACATGTGTTGTTAAGTCGCGTGACAGGTTTTTTTCCACGATGATACTACGGCCCGGATACATATATTGAACTGCTTGTAACGAACGGGCGTCTCTTGGACCGATATATAAACAGAGCACATCTATTCCCTGCTTATCGGCTTCAAGAACGATATCACGGATAGTGTCTTTATCTTCACCGGCAGAAAAACATGGTTGGCCATCTGAGAGCATGATGAGGAGACGAATATCCTCGCGATACTTTGCAATCTCATTAATCGACCATTGTAATGCAAGGGTGTCTCGGTTTCCAATCTCAGGTTCCATACCACCTATTAAGCTTTTTTCTGTGTTGCTAAAACGACCAAACGGTTTGAATGGGAAAATCTTACTGCGACAACCCCTGCCATCCTCCAGATCCATTTCAGTAAAACCATAGGAAGCTACAGGAATGCCCGCCTTCTCACAAGCTTCAACCATGAGCACCGTTGCTCGTCTCATTTCGTCTATCCGACGAGATCCGTTAAAGTCGCTTCGGCCTGTAGATCCGGAAATGTCTGTTTGTAAGAGAATGCGTGCTTGTTTAGCTGGCTTTCCTTTCTTATTCCGTTCAAACACATTGGAATCAGCCAAATAATCAACTCGCCAAGCTCTGCTAATCATTACGGAGCCAGATCGTTGGTTACAGCTTTTTTTATCTGGAATAGGTTGCAGCAGTTCTGATAGAGCACGTGCAGCTGGTGCAATATGGCGTCTCACGGCGTTATATGCTGTAAGGTAGTTGGTAAGATCCGATCGATAATATAGCCCAATATCAACCTCATTGCTTGTGACAGTTCCATTATTCAAATGAAGTTGAATCCCCTCCGTTCTCCATTCGTAAGGTGCTGTTTCTTCTTCCGTATCTTGCTCATCTTTTTCTTGTTGTTTCTGCTCTACACGGAGTGTAGAGGAGAAATTGGGTTTCTCTCCATCCTTTCTTCTGGGAGCGGGAGCTGTAACGAGTATTGCAGCTGCTCGCTTCGAATTTTCATCTGCTGTCTCCTTGGTACCCCACTGAGCGTTCTCGTGGTGATCGACATACTCGAAATCATTTGGTTGTTGTCCAACTGTATCCATCCACTCTAATAGTTTTGGCCAGACGATTTTTATAATCTCTAGCGCCACATCAAGACAACACGCTGTGGAGGTTGTTTGACGAGCCTTTTCAATGAGAGCTTGAATGGAGTCCACAAGATTAACTGACTCTGGAAGCCATCCAGTAATGTCGGTCATCCCTAAGCTCCGGTGCATAAAGCAAGAGCGAAAATCACGAGCTGCTTCTTTCCCTATCCCCGCTTCTCTGTTACCGAACTTCCATTCGTAGTTGCAAAAGTCAAGATATTCCGCTGTGGTTGGTTTTTCAGTAGCAGTGAGCAACTCCATTCGGCCATCCAAGAGAACATTGCCAAAAAATTGGAGCCAGGCGATCGGGTACTTGAGATTAGAAATCCAGTCAGATGTATTGAGGGTATGGTGTACTTGAAGCCAGTTCGTATAGTCATCTATGCAGTCGTACTCAAGATGGCCTCTTTCATGGATAGCATGAGCTTTACGGATCACGCGTTGTTCATGTAGATCAAAGGATCGGCAATCCGGCCTTTGCACGTTGTAAATAATATAAATATCTTTACCGTCGGTATAACTTGTTTCGGAGCTAGTCCAATAGAATCCAAACTTTGCAGAACCAAACAAAATGCGAAGGTAGCGGCCAAGCCGGCTACCTTCACGTTCCTTCATAATTTCATCTTTATTACGTAATACACTCATTGCTAGTGCCATACGGTATCCCCTCCGTTATTTTCCGTTAATATAAACCTCTTCCTCCGCTGATATTGGGAAGTCTGACCAGGCTTTCTGACGAATCATGTCTCGGATGGCCATTCTTTCCTCAAAGTTCTCGGTTTTGTTTATAACGAAATCCTCCAAGGCTTCAACCTTGGTATCAAATGTGACTCCATAGTCCTTCAGGTAAGTAGAAGAATCGATGTAACCGCGGATCGTGCGAGACTCTTCCCCTTGATTCTCGATAGTAATAAGCTCATCAATGGCTTTTTTGCATGCTTCTAGAAAATCGAGGGCGTACGAGTCGGTCAGACCGGTCTTGGAAATCAACATGGCGCGGAAATCCTGTACATATGGCAAATGAATAACCGCTAAGCGATCTTTGAATGCACTGTTTAGAGATTTTGTACCAGCATAGTGATCACCAATGTTTATCGATCCTATGAACAAACTGTGCTCGTGTCGTTCGATTGATCCAATGTCTGAAGACGCGAGCTGACGGTTTTCATCCAACACAGAATGGAACAAGGATGTAACATCACCGTCGAGCATGTTCAGCTCTGCATAATGAACTAATCCACCGTGTTCAATGCAAGTGGCGAAAGCGGATTTCTTAAAGACGACTTCAGTCCCCTTATCCCCTTGAATCAGTGTATTCTCTCCTACAATAGAAGCTTTGGTCTCATTTCCATTACCTGTTTGTAGATAAATGGGGTACCCAAAAATCCAGGCAAGGGTGGAGACTAAGGTATCCTTCCCGGCCCCCTTATCCCCTACAAGCAATAGATCTTTTCCCATGAGAAGATGACGTAATGCACGGCCCAATGTTTCTCCGATATAAGGTGTCTTGGGCTTTTTTGGTGCAACTGCCATATCGGTAAGAGCAACTTTAGTGAATACTGCTTCACGTATTTGCTGGAGCTGGAGAATCATCCGATGACTGATTCCGGTATTCTCCAAATACTCCTTTACATCTGCCCAATCCACTCTCCAATCTCTTTTAGGAACCGAAGAAGTCGTATGAGCGGCAGCTGCAGTAGCTACTGAAGCTGAGGTAGTTGCTACCAACGGTGTGGGAGCGGGTACCGATGGTATGACTTCAACCTTATCGGAGATGTCTGTATAGGCAGATTGTGGAATATTGAAATCTGTAGGAGCACTTGGTGCCCCGAGCAAAGTAATCGGTTTTCCGCTGCCAAGCAGTTTATTGGCAATGACTCCAGCAATCACAAAATGAGCGCATGAAGATCCACCAGTTGTTGCCTCACAAGTGTGGATGAAGCGTACATCGGAAGGCGTAACTTTAATAAAGGAAGGCTGCGTCAAGTTTTTATACGTGATTCGGTAGTAAATAACGTCCGCGCCGCTTTCCTCTACTTTCGCTTCCTCTACCTGTGAAACATATCGAGCAACTTTATCTTGATAAGCAACAAAGGTGTTTGCCGGTAGATTAACTCGTTTGTATGTGATTTTGGACATCATTTCTCTCTCCTTTAGGTTGGTCATGTTGGATTCATACGTACAGGTGACAATTTAAAAAGCCAAAAGCACCTATAATTAGGACCTTTGGCTTGACACACTAACTACTGATTTAAGTCGCTTGCCGCTTCTTATTCACACTTATTTAAGTATTCAGCTGCTACTTCGCCTTCGTAGTTTTGTAAATCAACAACGATTCTGTCGTGCAGACTATACTCATCTGTTTTCAGTATATAAACAGTTTTATCTGAGCCGATGTTAAAAACAACTCGATCACCTTTTTTCAACATCCTCAATTCCTCCCTCTCATCTGTGCTCCAATACCACCAAGACTAGTACAAAAATTCATCGTATTTGTACCAGACCCAATCGGGAAAATATCAAAATTCCCACTCTATACATATTGAACAGAAAGTATCCAAGTACGATCGGATAGCACCGCTGAGCACGATAAAAATAGATTAAGCAGATCTTCTACCGTTTTTATTTTCAATTTCAATTTTAGCTTTACCAAGTCTGAGAAAGCCGGTTTGTGAATTGAACCAGCCTTTAACGTTGATAACGAAACCAGGCTGTAAAGTCAAAGAAAATTCTGCTTTGTCTTTCGGCACGATCACTTGGACAAACGATTGGTCTTCCATCATTGCTTCAAACTTCACTGTGCCATCCTGCTGCTGTTCTCCAATGCTTTGAACCAAGAGCCGGAATGGTGAAGGTGAGTTTGTATTGGCAGCGGAGTTTCCTCCTGTTGGTGAAGCAGGAAGATTCTGCCCGGTGACCCCGTTACCGTGTTTTTGCTTATCGTTTTTGAATAATGCCGCAATATCGGATTGGAAAATTCCAAACCAGCTCATACTCTGGTAATAATCCCGATATGTATCCGGGAGTACGACGATGCCGTTTTCATGACTTTCAGGCTGAAGATTAAAGTGCTTAAGAACAGTCTGATATGTCGAATGTTTTTTCGAAATGGCACTTAAGCGGCTGCTGTAGACATCACTAGCTACCCCAAACCATGATGCACATTTCTTAAGAGCATCTGTCATCGCGCTTTTCTTCGCATCTTCAAATGCTTGACCTGTAGGATCGCTCTCGTCTCTTTTGATCGTCATGGTATCATTTCCAAACTGGCGTCGAGACACCCAACGGTCTCTATCTTGATCGTAAATGCGCAATTCTCCCAGTATAGAAACTGATTTATAATCCTGATTAACATCAATAGAGAGAAGCTCCATTTCCCAATTTAACATTCCTATTACTTCGTTTAGTCGCTCTACCACTGATTGTGCAGAGATATAAACCTTCCCTTCATAGTTGACGCCATATTCATCATATGAAAACGGAAGATTTAACTTATCAGAAAGCGTGGAGTGATGATTGTTAACAGTCATGCTAATCTCTCCTTTTGGTTATTATGATTGGTTGCTTCATGACGAATGAGTAGATTCTTTCCGTCAATCTTGCTTAGAATCATTTCCAGTGGAATCAGGAAGTCCACAGCACTTTTTAAAAGTCGAGCGGGTTGCTTTCTGCTTACGATCGCCCCAACCTTTGCTCCATTTTCTTGAGCTCTTTGAACGGCTGGAACTAAATCTCCGTCTGCCGAAAAGATAAGGAGTAGATCGTACCGCTGTAAGCTGAACCGATAAAGGTCCAGTGACAGTGCAACGTCTACTCCCTTTTCAATCAGCACGCCGTTTTCTTCATGACAGTAACCACGAAAAACTGTGATGTCGTCACGTTCGAGTGCTTCAAAGAACCTTTTCCGATTATAGAAACGCTCAAGGTTCATCTTTTTCGGAGGCAGGGCCCCATAGAATTGATGAGCAATCTCTACTCGGTCAAACTTAGCTGCTAATAGATCCTCTACAGCTCTAAAAAAAGCACTCCAGGGCCTAATTCCTTCGATGTTTAGTCGATGAAGTTGAGAAACCGCATTCATTTCATCAACAAGGGTGGCAGCTTTCATCAGGCAACCACCTCCCCATTTACATCTAAAGAGAGTTGTCTTCCTTCAAAAAGCAGTGATGCCACATCGACTGCATGAATAGGAATCGCCGTTCCTGTGTGTTTGTCTAACTGCAGTACCCACTCATCTTTAAGCGAAATGGCGGCAACTGCAAAGTCTGGGTGATGCTTTTTAAGCCTGAGTGCATCTACCTTTTTAAAACCCTGCGTTTCTAGTTTCTTTCGTGGCAACTCCTCGGGGAAGAAGAGCTTGAGACTCTTACATTTACCAGAGGTAATCGTTTGGCAGAAATGAAAAATGGAACGAAGACGTTCTTCTTTCATTTCCTCCACATAGACATTGACGATGTCAGAAGAATACCGATTCGGAATCATCATGACCTTCTCTCCATAAGGCGAAACTGTTTGTTTCTCAATTGGATGACAACTGAACCAGTTCATTTCAAGACGCATACTAGGGACAACTCCTCTCATGTGATGTTGGTTATTTTTGGGCATAAAAAAAATCCACTACCCACAACAGAAACCAAACCAATCTCTCCATACGGAGAAAAAGACTACAAAATTGTAGTTTGGTCGCTCTTGTAGAAGCGGATTTACTAATTAATTCAATACCAGACGCGTGTCCGATACGAGTAATGGAATTAGAATAAAATATATGAAAATTATACCATAGAGTGTGTATGTGGTAAATAAAAATGCTGGGCCTGCACCGCAGCTCAGAGGAATTAGAAGCAGGGATAGTGATGTTAATCCATTCAGCAATGACATTCAGGTGATCGCTTACAATCAGGAGCGGGATGGGACTCTCACAGATAAAAAATAAGGTCCCTTAAAAGAAGGGACCTTATCAAGAGACTTAATTTGCTTTCATCGTCCATTTAATAGGAACTACCAGTTCACCGACCGGGAGCTGCCCTTGTGCTTTCCACACCACATCAAAGGCGGTCATTTTTTCTTTTGGTCCAACAAAATTTGCGTCTCCATCCGTATTTTGCGAGGTCATGAAATCAGTAAGTTTTTTTTCTGTAGCGTCAATTCCCGTAACAGACGATCCATTCAATTGCACGGATAACAAGTCGCCTTCTGCCGATCCCCATTTAATTCCGGTTGGATTCAAGGTATTCGCATAGAGAACACCCTTTGTATTACCACTGTTCTGGATAGCAATGTTAGGGAAAGAGATTTCCTGAGTGCCGCCAGCTGTTTTACTAATTACCTCGGGGATGTTTGTTGTACCCGTAATTGTTAATCCGATTGTAGCCTCAACAACTGTTAGCGTGAAGTTTGATGTGGAGCTTACATCAGCAGGTGCTGCCGATGCTGAAAACGGGGTAAGACTTGCCAATAGTGTCAATGCTGCCAAGATGCTCTTTTTCATTAAGTTACCTCTCCAATCATTATTCTTAATAAGTTAATTTTTGAGTATTCTCTTACCAACTACGGTATCGAATCTGGAATTGATAATACTTTAATCTCAAGCTTCATGATTGTTCTCACGTTGCCATAGCCCTTTACTTTTGAATACGCGCCCTATTACTTTGCTTTTATGACAAAGATTTAACTCGATTTGATTACCCATTGTATCGGCATGGACAATTCTCCAAGCGGCACTCTATCTGTGAAATGAAATACAAGTGATTGAATATCACCAATGTATTCGCCGGGTCCGACATATTGCTTATCACCATCTGTGTCAAACGCTTCCATCATATTGACTAACTGGACCTCAGACGGTACAGGATTCTGATCTGCATCGTACAGAATGTCTGCAGAGCCACCTCTACCAACTCTTGATTTCATCCAAATATAGCTAAGCTCCTCTGGGCTTTTTCCCAGTGCTGTCCCTGTTGGGGTTAATACATGCCCATAAAGCACACCCTTTGTATTTCCAGTGTTTCTAAAAGATAAATTAGAGAATTGGACCCAAGAAATTGGATTAGTAGTATCACTGGTATTTTGTATCACTTCACCAAGGTTCGTCTTTCCGGCTATATTTAGACCTAATGTCTCTTCAACGACTGTTACTGTAAAATTTGAGGTTGTACTTGTGTCGGTAACAGCGGCTTCCGCTGAAGGTACAAACAGGAGGCAGCCAGCTAAGGTAGTATAGATTAGCTTTTTCATGATCGTAGTTCTCCTCTCTTTGACTCATAATCAAAAGACTGATGTTTATTGAGGCTTCAATGTCCATTTCACAGGCATCGAAAGTTGTCCAACAGGTAATCTATCTTTAACGGAGAAGACAACGTTAAAGGATGTCAGTTCCTCCCCAGGACTAATACCACTTGGATCACTGTCAGAATTAAGCTCACGCATCACATCCGTCAGGAGGTTCTCAGATTGGGAAATAGCTGCTAGTTCGTTGTTTCCGTTAACTATTGAGACGGCTATCAAATCCCCCTCTCCATTCCCAAAGGAGATCCCTTGTAATTGACCAACTTCAGCATAGAGATATCCCTTTACAGCTCCATGATTTGAAACTTTTAAACTAGGAAAGCGGATTTCGGGAGCACTCTTTCTAGAAATCTGCCCTAGATCTGTGCTACCTGAAATATTGAGGCCAAGTGACTCTTCTACAACTTCGACCGTGAAGTTTGTAGTTGTTGAGGAATCTGCTACTGATGCGCTAGCATACATCGGTATGGACAGTAGCAACAATAATGTGATGATCGTTTTCTTCATCCTGCATCCCCCTCTTATTCTTGTTCTATTTACGTAGTTACTTCCACTTGAGGTTTAGGTCGGTTCTTACGTTTTCTTATGAATAGTCCGACAATAATTCCAAGTAGCGCAATCAATATTAACCCTTGAACGTACACTTTGTTCTTAACATAGTACATCCACTTATCTGCTAAAGTACCTTCTATCAAGTTGTAATTAAATTGGAGTTCTACAGCTGGATTGTGCTGTATTCCCTTTCCTTCGTTTTCTGTGGCAGAGACCAGTATTTTTCCTTCTGTTTTACCTGGCTCCATTGTAAAGTCTGGTTGGATTGAAGCCTCTAAGAACACCTTTTCTTGCGGCTTCAATATGAGGGTGTTCTTCTCTACTGTTATACCTCCCTCGGTAGAAATCACTACCTTCTCCCTAACTGTTCCGGTGTTTTGAATAAAAAGCTTATTGATTCTAACCTCATCACCCTGCTTAACATCTTCTTTGATTTGTGCCTTGGCTGGTCCCGCTTGTAAGCCTACCGAATCCTCTGCAATGGCTGATGGGACTACTATTAATAAAAGAGATAATAACAATGATGCGGAGAATGATTTTTTCACTTGTAGTGCACCTCTTTTGGAAAATTCACAGTTGTCTTGTATTCATCAATCGATTGAATTTTCAATTATGTTAGAAAAGCATGTCAGAACACTTTGAAACTCTGCTTCATCCTCAATATCATGTAATTCTTGCTTTCCATCGATTACTTCCACTCTTAAGATATATAAATTGCCTTGTTCTTCCCCTTTTATGATGGCGTAAGAGCTGCCGTTGAAAGTAAGCAAGTATGCAAAGGAGGCATTGAACTTCTCAATATAATCACCAGTCAATACAATTTCAACGGGCGTTAAACTATCTGACATTTGGTTCATCGTCTAGGCTCCCATATTCTTTTTGGGACAAATGAAGGGAGATATCCACTTTCGAAGCGGAATCTCCCGCAAGTAAAAATGTAGAATCGAACATTACTCATCAAAGAGTTCTTCCTCTACGTTCAATGACTGTTGTGAAAAGTATTCAGTAGCCTTCATTCCGGGATAATCTGATTGAAGGAAAGGGATGTTAGAGACTATGTACTTTTCTTCGGCCCGAACCCATTGAATGAATGTTTCTTTTGATAATCCTTGCAATAAACGTTCGTCGGTTGTGTAACGGATCTGAATATCAGGCATGTACAAATCAGCTAACTTTGCAATAAAGGGTATGCGGGCTTCTCCATCGACAACAGCAATCAATCGAGCGGGTTTTTGGTACTCCGGTAAAAGTGTATAAGCATCTTGTATTTGTATAAACCGCCTCTTGGTCTTGGTAACCCAATCGGTACCGGGCCTAATCGTTTCCAACCAGAACAACTTAAAATCTCCCGCTTCCTTAATTACCTCAATAGAAGCGGCTGGATAGAAGAACGTTGAATTGGATAAACGGATCTGAGGGCGCCGTTGCCAGGAGATTAACCGATCAATCCGTATCAGCTCCGAGAAAAGTTCATTGGCTACAAGGTCCAAGAAAAAGGTGTTCATGTTGGGGCCGCGTCCAGTTGAAAAAACGATGGGATGGAACCAAAAGTCTTCCTTCAATTTCTTATGGAATAAAATTTGAACCGCTTCCGCTCCTGCTCGGGTCAATCCGTAAATCAATGGCTTTTTTCGTCCATCTTGGATCGGTGACGTCCAAGAAAAAGCGCAAATAATTCCCCGTTGCCGGCATTTTTTTAAAAAATTCACGAATACTTTGTCAGTCGGTTGGTTCTCAGGAAAGACAACCCGTTGAATTTGATTACGCGTTGCGACGCGGTGTTCCGAAAGATATTCAAGGAGTTTGATTTCCCTCTCCGTAAAGGAATGGTCAGCCAAGCGATCGTCTAACCAATACATGCCATTACGTGCCCCTACATTCGGCTCATAGTACACCATCGTAGCATATGGGTCACTAAACAGGCCGAAAGGTGACCCATCCGGCAATAGATAATTATAAATGTCGGATGGGCAGGTCAAATGGGCATATGGATTTGTAGCGGGAACAGGTGGAGTGGGGTCCAAGGAAGAAGTAGTTTTCCCCTGTATAGGGCCTGCTCCCTGACTCCCTTCCTCAAATTTAAGCAGCTGATTCATCGGATCAAACCTCTTCGACCGTAATTTTGGTGGCGCTCTTTCCCAATAGCTCGATTTGGAATAACCACGAGTGCCTTAATCTGGCGTTTAATTATGTCGATGTCAGTAAGTTTGATATTTACTTCTTGGCCCCTTTTCAAGCGTTCACCATTAACTCGTGGAGGAAAATTAGTCCGCACCGTGAGTCCTGGTTTCAGTTCGATGAAAAGACCGTGCTCCGGATGGACTTTTAAAATGGTACCTAGATAGATTGAACCTTTGTTGAAGTGTACGATATCGGTCCAAGGGTCTCGTGCCACGAGTCGGCTGGAAACTTCAATATGCCCGTTTTCGGATACTGCTTCAATCTGTTCGCCAGTCTCATTATTCTTCAGGTATTGCTCGCCTGGGCGAACAACCTTTGTAATTTTTACTGTTAATGTGTCGCCGATTTCAACCTCGTCACGTAGATCTTCTACGAATGAGTAGCTGTATTCTTCACGAGGAAGAATGCAATCAACACCATCAACAAGCAAATAGATTTTAAATGGATCTACACCGCGAACAAAAGCGTCAACTTGTTGATTTTCTTTTGCGTTTTTCCAGAATCGAGCTGATAGAGTTTCAAGAGCCTTGATGCGGTTTGCTAGGAATTGCTGATTTTCCACGTAAAATTCATCTACCACAAATTCAAAAACTTTTCCTAAAAAGAATTGCAAAGATTTGAATTGATACTTGTCGATATATGTTTTTGGAAGAAAACCATAAACACCTCCTCGGTATTCGAGCTTCAGGCACTCCTCGCGCACCTTGTCGTTTGAAATAGTCTCGATACCAATCGCTCGGGCATAAAGAACCCTTCCAGTTTTCTTTGAATCTTTAATGTCGGCCCAACCTAAGGAAAAGTCTGGTGCTTCAAAGGCTTCGGGATTAAATGATGTCATTTTACTCTCACCTTTCTATATAGATGGTTCAGAACACAAAAAGGCACCGCTTCAACACAGGAGAAACTTATGGCTAGTGCCATATTCTCTGTGATGAAACGGTGCTTCCGTTTCGTGATCGATATTTACCCTCATCTTACAAAATAAGGGCGTTTGTCGTCAATAGATAAAAAATCGGAGTAACTCGTTTTTTAAATATCATCTGTTACGTTTTCATTGATTACTTTTATGTGCCGGGCAGCATACTGTTCCTGTCGATGACTACGTTTCTCCGAAGCGTATCCCATATCAGATGAACTATCGTTATTTACTTTCAGGTTGTCGATGGCAAATTCCTCATTTACCAAATCGTCTAATAGTGCTGTTTCATTTGATGTATTCTCGGGGAATACTTCAAGATTTGAGTTCACATCTTCTATTGTCCCGTTTGCCTCATGAACTGTCGTCGCAACTTCATTTACTGCCGTCAATAATTCGTTTAGGCGGATTTCCATGGTTTGGTCAATTTCCGAGTGTGCAGGTGATTGTATTTCTGATTGTGACGGTAGCTCATGAGGATTAAACGATTCATCATCTTTGGATTCGTGGTGAGCGGGTGAGGATGAAGTCGAGTCTACCAGTACCCAATCAGGATTACTTTCAACCATTTCCGGTTCTTCGATTAAATGAGGAGCTGGATCATTGTCAAAGAGATCATCATCGGGTCCGAAATTTACTTCCATGTCTTTTGGAACTTCTAAATTTACCGCGGGTTCAGCAGTCTCTGTGATTTGTTCATGAACAGCATCCTCGGGCTCCATTGTAGCTTCATTCGTCAAGGAGTTCGAGACTATTAGTTTGTAGAGTTGTAAGTGATCACCAATTTTTAACGGCTTGTAGTTTTTTGTTTCTAGCTCAATCTCACCTATATTCACGAATTTCCGTAAAAATTTTGTCTCGTTCACGAAAAGTCCAAATGCATGTTCAGGCGGCCGTATAGCCGGCTGCTCATTTGCTTCAATTTGATCTTCAACGAGTTGCACGATGAAGTGTTTAAAGGGCAATTCTTTTATTTGAGTAGGTGTAAACCGTGGAGCCATGACTCTCGTGGTGTTGTAACGGTATCCCCAGGTTTGGTTCGGCATCGTTACTGGTGTAGTCGATTCATTAAGAGATTCTTCGATTACTGCTTCTTCACCGAATTCATTTGAAAAACGTTCATTATCATCATATGTTCCCCTTCCAAAGACTGTCTTATTTGAGGCGGATCCCATAATTGTATTGGAGTACCCTGGCAAGACTTGTTCAAGCTGACCAAGGTCTTGAATCGCAATTAGTGTACCAACCAAATAGGAGCGACCGAGGGTGAGAAAACGTGAAAATGCTTCGTTAATGTACAATGGAAATTCATCGACATAAAAGAACACTGGGCATCTCTTATACCCTGTTTCTGGTGATGGACGGCGAAAAACCGCAGATTGAAACTGTCGGATAAAAAACTGTCCAAACATTAATGACAGTTCTTCCAGTTCACCAAGGGCTGTATTTACCAGGAGAATACCGCCTTCATCAAGAAACTTGTCGAGATCAAGAACCTCGTCACCTTCTTTCGGGGCCATTAAATCGCTCAACATATCATTCATTACAAGGTCATTCAGATATTTTTTGGCTCCCGATACAAATTTGTCTTTTTTGGAATCAACCATTTGTTTCCCGCCATGACGGTGCCCTTCAGGGTAAAGAAGTGGTAGTCGATTCCCTTCACGATCTGAAATGTACCTGTACTCTAATACTTGGTTTTCAAAGTAAGAAATAATTCGGTCATAAAGAGTGAGTGTTGCACTTTCTTGCTTCGTAAGAGCTGGATTATCAATCTGGCGATTCAATGACGAGCGGCATTGCTCGGTAATGTCTGCGAGGTATCTAGGATCGTCGTACATAGCTTGAAGGTGAGTGACGATATTGAAGTCATCTCCAAACCTCATCTTCCCAAGCATTGTATATAAACTCGCTGTTTCTCCTTGTTGTCCTTTAAAGAATTCGTCTTGATTTGCGGTTAAAGCCATAATTGTCGAGCGGAATGTTTCAGCTGCCTTTTGAAGCGGGCCATATACTGGATTGTATTTAACTGAGCGCATTAAGTCTGTTGGATCCACTACTTTGATTTTGCTATTAGGGATCCCCAGCTTGGTTGCAATTTTAAGGACATCTCGAACTAGGTCACCTTTTGGTTCTAATACAACAACCCCCATTTTCTTCCCTCTGGCAAGCCTAATCAAATCCTGTACGATTCGAATAAGGATGGTGGTTGAGGTTTTACCGGTTCCTGTTGCACCGTTAACAAGTTCATGTAAGTATCGAGCTGATTCGTAAAGTACGATTGGTTTTTTGGTTTTCGCATTCCATCCAACAATTACATCACAAGAATTGTCTTTTAGGTTGAAACTTTGACTTGCCAACAATGGGAACTCCCAAGTGAAAAATTGCTTTTGTAAGTCTTCATTCATGAAGAACTGTTTTATTTGAGAGTATATGGCTACCGCACTAATAAATACGGGAACACCCATGAGAATATAGCCAAGGCTACTCATAGACTTAATAACCAAGTATGAATGAGGGGCTGTTATTGAAGAAAACCAATCGAACATATTAGCCTCGATATACCATGCAAAAAAAGCACAATACAAGCTTAAAAATGCTCCGCCATTTAGAATCAGAGACCAGGTTCTTCCCCGCTTCGTCCTCCAACTCCAGATTACCTTGTATCCTTTAACGATCGAGAGGGTAACAGTCGAGTAAAGCCAAGTCAATATTGGGAGATTGAATACTACCAGTAACCAAGGCAGCGTCCATGTATCTAATTCGATGTAAAAAAGATCCATAATGGTAATGAGCCATGAAGGAGGTTTTTCTATGAATAAGGATAACGCAGATGCTGGTCCTCCTTTCTCGTGAGCCCATTGCGATAAATAGAGAATCAATCCGGAGTAACCCAGAAACAGATTGAAAATGGTTAGTACTGTTACAAACGTCGTATGAAAATATAGCCGATACCATTCAAGAATTCGTTCTCGATTATCTACCCAAAATTTCTTGTAAAAGGCTGCTAAGGGTGGAGCCACTGGTATCGCCTTCTTTTGTTCTGACATAACTTCCCTGCCTTCCGTACCATTGTTATTACTCACTTCGATCCCTCCTTTAAAAACAAAAAAGCACTTGGAAATCTTACATAGGAAAAAACCTAGTAAGATCCCAGTGCTTCTGAGAAAGAAAACTCTTAGTTTTTGAATTGGCATGAATAGTATAGCAAAAAGTTCAAAAGTCTAACAAGGGAGATTGTAAATACTTGATAGTGAAGCGGGGGTTCTTACTGTGCTCCCTTTATTTGCTCAAGTCTATACAAAATTGGATTTCTGACTTGTAGTTTTTCACCTTTTGAATTGTACCAAACCGGCGAATCCGAGCTAATGTCCATCCAAAGGGCATTGCTTAATTCGTGATTCACCTCATTCAAATGATGTGTATACGGTGTTCCAAATGTATAGGTAAATACAGGGACGATTTCTTTAGCTGCTTTGAGAATCTCAATACTTTCGTTTTGGTTATCTAGCCATTTTTTAAACTCACGAATAAGAATTGCTGGTTTTGAGTCAAGTCCGCAGCAATCTAAGTAAAGGTAAATATGAGGATAGTCGGGATCCTGGTTGTAGTTAAAATATGCGTTGCCATACATCCAACCACGAGAAGTGTCAACAGACAGCATTTGTGTGCCGTTGTAGTTACCATCAATAAAGTAGTATTTGATTAAATTCTTAAACATTAAGAAGCGAGCATTTTTCTGGGTATCGGTCTCGCTTAGTAATATTTGTTCAACGTCTGTTACTGAACAACTCTTTAGGTTGATCAGGTGGCTATATTCAAATAGTTGTTCATGAAAAGCATTTGAGAGAGTTTGCCATCTTCTTCGTTGGCCATAATCTCCTCTTTGCCTTGCTTCCGAAACGAAAATGATTCCGTTTGGTAGGGAGCGGGACTCATCGCCTGTGGATGAAAAAAACCTGGCATATCCTTCAAATTTTTTACGTAGGTGATCGCTCCGTTCGGATGCGGTATCAATCTCTATGTAGTAACGTTTTCCATCAATTATTATCTCGGCATCCGGTCGAAAATGAGCATTTGCTTCTTTCGTATCGTTAATGAGTTCATTTTTTTTGACTACATATTGTACGTGAGCATATCGGTTGTCGCGGTAGTTAAGGTCTACATCTGGAGTTATGGAAGTAACTCTTTCACAATGTAGAAAAAAATCGGTTAGTAAAAGATGGTGTACCAGCCGGGATAAAGGAGGCTTGTATTTCTCATACTCAAAGTCTCCATAATCATCGTTAAATCCTGATCCTATATACTCTACAGGAATATCAAGGACATTTTTTGTAAATTCTAATCCTTCTTTTGTTAGATAATAAAATTTTGTTCGTCGGCCATGATTTACATGTTCAATCAAACCTATTTCCTCTAGGTCATTCATATGCTTTCGTAGTGTTTTTAGCGGGGTACGGATAGAAGGTTGAATTGCTCCTTCAGTTGAAGCGAAGTTACTTTCTAACTGCTGTGGATGGAGAGAATAATATAACTGTTCTATCGTAATGCCACGATACTTGTACAATTTTACGAGAATGCTTGTTTTTCTTGAATCTTTGGAAAGCGTTGAGTTTGCTGCCATGAGATTCAGTCCCCCTACTTTTGAAACATGCAAAACCCACAATATTAACTCACGGTTTTGACTTTCAGAAAAATTTACCATTCATAATAGCAAAGCAATGCTGCTAAATCAATGTTTGTACTTGCGTATCTAGATGCGTCTTTAAATGCGTTTTTTGATGCGTGCGTACGCATTTGAATACGCAGTTAAAAACGCATGGTAGTATTCCAGGTTAGAAGCTGTGAATGGAGACTGTTAATCTAACTAGGTTGATGGGAACGAATAGAAGTTTTGATGGGGAATGGTAAGGAAAGTAAGTTGTTAAGTATGAATAGTAAGCCACGTAAGAGTAAGTACACAAAAGCAGAGTTTGTATCTTGAATAGGTAGCAACGAAATTATCATATAAATATCATATCATATCATATAACAATCATTTTCTTGATGACCTATCCAAAAAGTGCTATGGTAGAAATGTGCAAATAACCTTAGGGAGAGGAAGAATTTACATGGATAATTTAATGCAATACCCTCTGAGCGAAACAAATTTCATGGAAATTATAAAGCAATACCTTCTGAGTGGAATCGATCCTGGCAATTCCGACGTTAAAATTTCTTACTTGACTCCAACAGGAGAGGTTAAGGATCTCAGTATTTCTACTTGCATTGCTAAGGCTCCCTCGGAACCAATAATGCAGGGGAAAAGAAATGATGATCCAACAGACTGGTTGCATGTGGAAATTTCCGCCTCAAATGGCGCGTTCCCTAGAGGATTTTATTATGTGGGGCCTATTGCAAAACTATCACCAGAACGTACTGAAGCAACTGAAGGGAATAATAAAGCAACGAGTGACGTTCACTTGATTACAATGATTGTTGCTGAAGCGGTAGCAGCATTGGAATCAGGCTATACCGGAACCGTTTATGCTCCCCCTTCTTGTGGTCTCCCGATTTTAGATATTAAAGGGAGACAAGCTACAGTTTTCCTAGGTCGATTGCGCGGTACCTTTACAGTTCGGTTCTTGGATGGAAAATTCAAAGGGACAACAATCACTATTGTCCATGAAATTCCTGAAGATGCAGCAGTAGACGATTATATCCACGCTGAGGCTATACAATGCACTTTGGGGCTAGGTTTCAAGGTGGAGGATTTTGAGGTAGTTGAGAATGATATGGCCGAGCTTGTAGACCAAGATGTTGTTATCAGTGATGCTGGTGGTGGAACATTTGACATCGCGGTTTATGAAAATGAAAGCCTTAATCCAGAGGCATCCAGGACATATACCGAAACTCTTCCAGAACTTGCACAAATTGAGCAAGCCAAAATGTTTGCGGGACTAAAAGTTGGTGCGAATGATTATATTGATACAATTATGAAGGAAGCGATTCCAGAGATCCGGAGCCAGTTGGAAGCTTTGGAGCTCCCAACCGTTGATTCAACGTACTATTTCAGGGGACGTAATGACTTTATCACTAAGGTTTTGAAACCTTACACCAAAAAGCTTAAAGAAGGTAAACTTCAAAAAGGTAAGCCCGAAATTACCTTCAGTACAATGGGAGTTGATATTGATCTAACTACAGTGGTTAAACCACATCTTGAAAAATATGGGAATGTTCTGTACTGGACGAACTTTTTGGCTCGGCAACAAGAAGGAGCGGCAGGTATTGCCAATAACATCATGACTGGTGGCGGAGTCTTGCTTGGTTATGTTGTTCTTAAGGATAAGCAAGTAAACGCGAAGGGTATTCGGATGTACACACTCCCCGATGATTTATTTGCTGCTCCTTATACGAATTCTCGTGGATATCTGTATTCTTCAATGCTTACACATGAAGAAATTATCGGACTGTTAAAGGGAAATCATGAGAAGTTAAAGCAATCCAATACTACTGTAGAGTAATGGCATTATTATTGAAGAAGGGAGGGGAAAACATTGGCAAATGCGGATATTGAAACAAAGTATATCGAGAGAAGAAAGCTTATTAGTGTAATTCCGCATGCAAATGCCACATGGGTTGATCAATACAACACCCTTCTGGATGATCTTAAAAATGGAAAGTACCGAAACCACGAAAGTTTGCATGTTTATGGCTCAAATATCAAGCATAATGCTCTTATTCAGTCCTTGGTTAAAATTGCATTGGACGAAGTTATGAATAGTGATGAGAAAATAACCTTGCGGACTAGTGGTTTACCCACTGAGTTGATGAGATTTTTAAACTCACAAATTGGCCAAGATATGGTAATGAACATGTTACTAAATTGGTATCAGAATGGAATGGGAATGGGGGCTCTCCCCCCTTCTTCAAACGTTCTGCCAAGAACTGATAATTTCGTAGAACAGCCAATTTCAAATGAAAAGACAGTGACTAACTACATCGCTGCTGAAGAAATGGCCGTTACTAGTATCTCTTTTCCTCAAACACAGTCAGTAGATACTGTAGTGCAAAATCACGAGGTACATGCTGAAGTTAAGTCCGAAAGCAAGGAAACTGAAACACTAAAACCTGTGCCCCTTAGCAGGGCTCAGAAATTAAAGGAACGAGCAAAAGTAAAACTTAATTGAAATTGGTTGGTTCCTTTTGTAAAATTAGGTGCATAGGTTATTTTGCACATGAGGAAAGGGCGATTATTTGTCGCCCTTTCCTCTTTCTATTTTCTTTTGAAAAATTAACTGACGAAATAAGGGCACTAATAATTGTTATTTGTATGGAGTTTAACTGATTATCCCAGGTCAACAATTCCTACAAAGGTGTTTGTATGACCAGTTATCACCTTTCGGATTGCCAGCAGCAGGTTCAGTTAGCTCCTGCTTTTAATAATGAAAAGGCAATTATTGCTAGTGAATTTCAACACGAATAGGCAAGAGGAGCTACTCCCTTGCCTTAATACAGGATTTGACCCAAAAAAGAAATAACAACCCATGTGCTTGCCAGTATGATTTGGTGGTCACTTCAATGAGCTATTAAGCTGTGCTGCCTCTTTGAGGGAACGGATTGGTACTACCAATAGAATGCGCCAACACTCTGTCGGTCTTTTTATTCTTGACTGTAATGTAAAGTTTAATTACATAATTATTGACGCAATTCCGACCAGTACACAGCCATTCGGATTGGTGCTAATACACAAGGAAATCTTTCGTCACTAGGGCACCCACTTCGATCAGGAACCATGCAGTATCATTATTTCTAAAATTAACTAATCCGGGTTATCTAAGCTAGGTAGTTCGATATGTTCATAAGAAAGCGCACCTTGACGCGCGAAATGTAACTGTCTTAAAGGGGAGCTTCTTACTACGCTCCACACATGCGCCTCCCCTATTCAATTAGATTTTTATTACTCCGCAAGCGCTAGATAGATCTCTAGCCACCACATTCTCCATGAAAACTTTTGGAGTACCAACAATTGTCCATATGACTGTTTGATGGCTTCGCCAACCCTCTCCCCTAATTCTATTGTAGTGTCCGTCCACATACGAAAATATCTCTCAGAAAAATATAATGGGTACGATTCCAAAGTGCTTTCAACCGATCATAAGTACTTGGTTCGATTACGTTGATTTAGCCATTCATCGGACAAGTTGTGATGCACTGGTGTCATTTGCTGTTCGCCGGAGTTCCATGGAGGACTCATTAAGAAATGATTCACATTAGGCTGTGCACGCTGTAAACCAACGCTCTTGCTACACATTTTTGATTAGCAAGAGTTATTGGTCCCATTTGGCCAACCGACCAAAACGGACAACGGTCCCTATTGAATTCACATTTGTGAATATGATTGTTTGGGCTAGAGCAACGATCCCTATTGTGGGTGTGATAGTAAATAATCCCCCCACTACGGGGCACAACTGACAAGACACCTGCATTATGGCCAACGCTTGATTTCTCTGACAGCCAATGGAATCGGTATGACAAGTTGGGTTACCATAAACAGTTAAATCTATAACATAGCACGGGCGCTTTACTCCGTGGGATGTAAATATCTACACAGCAATAACGAGTATTAGCGGTCCTAGAGTAGTTGTAGGTCTAGACTGACAGGTTCCGTTGTAGCGCTGTTTATTTTTTATCGGATGAGCTGCCTAGTAAAAGAGGTTTTAGACTAGAGGTTTTTGTGCGAGAAGCGGGAAGATGAAAACGGAAAATAAAGTAGTAAACTGGTGGCGTTCTCTACGATCCTTGTTGCATAGGATTCCGTCGAGCTCCGCGCGCCGGCGGAGCATCAAACCGGAATGACACAACCAGGAGCAGCCCTCGGCAGCGGCCCGTCGATCTGGAATAACAATCTGGAGACCAAGGCGACTACCGCGATCAGTATAGCTAATCAGTCTACTACTTTATTTTTCAGTTTAAGACTTTATTATCTAGTCTAAAGCTACATTTTCACCGAACATTTGGGCCTGAACAAGAGCACATGCTGATTACTTACCTATTTTGAGTTGTTGAAAAGGTTGAAAAAGCTACAAGTCGAGTACTTGATAGCATGTCATTTTGCAAATCCCTGTATTCTCTAAAGTAGATAACATAAATTCCTTCACAAAACTAATATGATAATTATATGATAAGATATGATAATTATAAGTAATTATATGATAAAAGGATAAGACGTTGCTAACAAATAAAAACACCCTTATCGGGTGTTAGTTTTTTATCCAAATATTTTAGCCCAGATGCTTTTTCTTTCCCTTTCTTGTCTGTGTTTTTCTACACGACTTAATGCGGAAGTAACAGCTTCTTCTACGGAGGTCCGAATTTCCTCTTTTCCGCTTGTAAACTGCTCTTTAATTATTTCCTGAACCTCAGCTAGTAGCGCTTCTTTCTGATCAGGGTTCGCTAATAATGGCTGTACTGTTGCCGCTGTTTCCATTTTTGCATCTATGTAAGACTGAATTTGCACAAACAACTGACCCATCATCTGTTCAAACTCAGCTTTGTTAATACCAGTATTTTGGTTACTTGAACTGGTTCCACCACTAAAAGAACTTGAATCAATATCCCAATGCAATCGATTCTCTCGTTGAATCTCAAGCTGCTTTTTAATTAGAGACAATGACATGCCAGCGCCGCGAAACTCATTAATTGCTTTTAGCTTATATATGTCTTGTCCCGAGAATTGACGAGTCCCTTGTGAATCTCTATCAAATATAAGGAACTCCGAAAGTTCCTTTTCCCAGTACCGAACTGTACCATCAGAAATACCCAAAATATCTGTTACATGCTTCATAGTGTATTTCTGTGTTGTATCCATACTTATATCTTTGATGCTCATAACCTTATCTGCATCACTTGGAAGAATGGTGTTCTCACCTTGACTTTCGGACATCCGTAAAGCCCCCCTTACATTTCCCTACCCTTATCTACAAAACATTTTACCACTAAATACTCTTAAGATGAACTGAAACCATTAGATTAAGCAAAAAGCGGAATGATGATATGTAAGTACTACCCCGTAAATGAATTTCGGGGTGCACATAATTAGAACACGCAGTCTTTTTCCACTTCCGAAAACACACTTTTCACATTTCCGAAACCGTAAATATAATTCTTCGGGACTCCGAAAATACAATTTACACATTTCCGAAACCGTAAATAACTGTTCTCGGGACTCCGAAATATAATGATCGAATCCGAGTAATTTGTGATGTCTAATTGTGAGAATGGATTGGTGATCCGAAAATCATTTTCGGGCTTAGATGAAAACTCAGTATTATCAAGGTGTTAAGGGGTGTAAGTGATTTTCGGGGTGATATTCGAGTTGAAGTATAAACGGCTTATGGGACGTAATCTTCTATCAAATATGCGCATTACCTAAGAAAAACAATTTTTGTGTCATACTTCATTATTAGCAGCATAAGTAAGTAATGTAAGACAAGCCTTACTATGTAAAGAGGGGGATCTTTGAAATGGACAAACCTTTTTATTCAAGAGTTTCCTCAAAGGGACAAGTTGTTATTCCTTCAGTGTTAAGAGATCAACTAAATATAGAGCAGGGGAGTTTATTGTTTTTTCAGCCCTTGTCCCATAATACTATCGCTGTTCGAGTGATCACGGAACATGAACAGTTCACACCAATTGTAAACAAACAAACCAATGGTAAAATTCCATCTGTTGGATTAAAAAGAACGTTCTAACTTTTCGTGGACTGTGGTTTAGTATTATTCGCTTTACCTGTCTTTTTCTCCATTTCTTGAATCTTAGAAGATAGATGTCGGATATATGGTAAAGACAAATCGATTTCCTTTGCTGGGTATGGAATGATCTTTGGATTCATGGGCACTTATCCTTTCGCAATTAATACTAAAAGTTTGCCCAAAAAAACAGAAAATAATCATATGAGGGGAGGATCATAAGATTTTGAAATTGAACTGGTCAAAAAATGGGACATGCAATTTTAGGCGTATAGTCCTCTCGGTAGACAACCGCCATCTTATTTATCTTGAGAAAATAAGAAAAGCCATTAATATGCACAGAGGCCGTGAAAATAATGGTGAACCTGTTGAAATTTCTACTGTTATTAGGTGCTTCGTTTTGTCTGGAATTGAACTTTCTTTAGAGCAAGGATTATCATCTTTGGTAAGGTTAATCTTACACAATCAGGAGATCTTTGGAATTGACCCAAGTAGAAATTCCAAACAAACACATGTCGATCTACATACAACCGAGTTAAAAGCCATTAGAGACTTAGTGGCTATGATTAACGAAAAACTTGAGGATGAGCACATCGAGTATGGGCAGAAGTATTGCAACATTACCAGAGACCATCTAATTGGCTACTTCATACGCCGTGGCTGCGAAGGTTTCAAAAACGGATCCATTCCCAATGTAAATGTAATGCACACTGATAGTACACCGTAAAACGAGTTATGACGGTGGACATTGGACAATGTCCATGAGTTAATTCGTGGAGAGGGGGACATTCCGATGATGAAAAGAGTAGGGGAGAAGGTAAAGAGAAAGGTACGATCAGATAAGAAAAAGCAAATTAGACCCTCGCTTCCAGGAACTCTAGTCGCAGAGATTAATTCAATAAGAAAATTTCTTGGCGCCCCATCAGTTTCGTCCGTAATGGAACAACTAATGGTTAAGACGGTTACAGACAAAGGCTTTATCGAGCATATAAAGCCGTATTTGTACCGGACGATTAAATTGCCTGTTAGTCGAGACGGTACATACTTTATTACCCTAATTGCCAATCCCAACAACGCTATATTTGGAAATGATCTGTATCTAGAAATCAAAGAAGGTATTACCGAACGAACATCCTTTTTTATCTCAAAGGAAATTTCGGAATTGTATTTACTGCCTCTTACTTCTGGATTAAATGTTTCTTACGATGGTTTAGCAACGATCGTAATGGATTATGCGGTGAACTACCTTACGTTCAAAATTGCGCCAGGTTATAGGTGTAAATATTACGCTCGTACTTCAGGACATTCACAATTCTATGGGAATCAAGTTAGATAATTAAAGTATGGCCCAATCTTTAAAAGGATATAACATCACATAGAATTCTTTATTCGAGTCTCCGTTAATAAGTTGATACATCAGTGGAAATCATCTATACTCAAGTGGAATAAAGTAACATAACAACGGAAGCACCGTTAGTTAGAAAAGATAGGATGATCTATCCTTCTTTTTCTGCTGCGGTGCTTATTTATTTTTTAGGGGGAGATTGGAATTGTCTACAATACAAAAACCAATTATTGTTGGTGATTATCTAAATGGAGAAGCATTTGCTTGGGCGTATTGGTTAGAACATCACTGTCGAGTTGCGGTTATCGGTGATAATCAAGTCACCCAGAAAAATGCCTTTCTTACTGAACTTGCAAGAACATGTTCGTTAAGAGATGACAGTAGTGTTTATTGGATTACCGGGGAAACGAAATCAAACCAATCTGCAACTATGATGTTTGATTCAATCCCATGGGTAGAAGGTTTCTCAGATCCGCCAGAATTTTTTGAAGACCGTCATATTTTCATGGAGATACGGAGCTTCTTTACTTCTTCCTTTGTTCAGTTGCTTGCTCGAAGACAGGGTATTAATCGCTCCAGTCTTCCTGGACTTGTTTATCGCGAACACATGGAAGGTCCGCTTGTGGGTTTAAGAAGGGAAGTGGAGAAGCAGGGGGTTCAATGGTTGTTAAGTGAGATAAACCATTTAGAACAAGTCGCATGGTCCCAAGAAAAAGGCATTTGCAAATATCATGTTCTACGAGAAGCCTCGCTTATCGACACAGCTCTTTCTTTTCTTAGGGGAATCTGGTCTTTGTGGTCCCATACAGCGCGTTTGGAAACTCCTCAGCAGCTACTCGTAATTATTGAGCCACCAAAGGAATTACTATGGAAAAATAGCGATCCATTAATAACTAACATCACTGTTGAGGCGTTGCGAATTGTTAATTACCTTTCTGAGGTTACTACAACATCCTTCGTACTTTCCTCAGAGATTCTCTTCCCTGTTCCCGAGCAAAAATTCCGATACGTCATTTACCTTCCAACAAAAGATTCAGATATAGACTTAACAGCACAAGAAAACAAAAAACAAATTGCAGCTCCCGTATTATTTGAAGAGTGGGATCGTAAAAGTGGATCAGTCTGTCTCTGGGAAGATCGATATACAGCTGAACGTCATATAGTCCGGTTACGTACGGAAAATATGGACTTTCTCGATGGCTTTTAATAAGGTGCTATAAAAATGGGAGGAACCGATTTTGTGGATTGGGGATCACTCACGAAAGCTATACTAGTCACGTACATCACAGTCGGTTTACTGCTGAACATCATCTTGTTTTTAACCGCAAAGATAAGGAACCTAGATGACCGGTATGATGAATGGGCTTTCGTTTTAACTTCAATTATTGGGTTATGCTACTTCCTTATTCTTGGGTCGATTCTTTGGTTGCCAGTCATGATTTCATATTTCAGAAATCAAAAGAAACTCAAAATAAAGCTAACAATGTGGTCAATGTTGTTTGCAAGGTATGTAAATTTCTTACCGAGGAATCAACAAGATAAAGAATGTTCGAGTAACAAGGAGGAGCTGGAATAAGTGACTAAAAAGTTCCCTAGAAAGGAAAGTAATCGAAGAATTAGATTGGAACAGCATATATTAGACCTCGTTGGGAGTTTGGTCAAAGCTATCGATGCTCATGATAGATATACCTTTAATCACAGTCTGAACGTGGCAAAGTATGCATCCTCAATTGGATTGGTAATGAAACTACCGATAGAGTCGTGCCGAAGTCTTTTTTATGGAGGGCTGTTGCATGATGTTGGTAAGATTGGTGTGCCTGAGCATATTTTGAATAAGCAGGGGCAGCTTTCACATACAGATTTTGAAATAGTAAAGCACCATTCTCAAATCGGATACGAAATATTGGATGTTAGCATATTTAAAGAAAAAGAGATCAACCTGATGGCGCTTTATCACCATGAAAGGGTTAATGGTAATGGTTATCCATCAGGGTTAAAAGGCGAGCAGATTCCTCAGATGGCCAGAATAATGGCGGTTGCAGATGTATATGATGCCATGACGACGAAGCGCTCATACAGGCCCGCTCTTTCGCATGAATTGGCGATGGATCATTTGAGGGAGGGAAGTGGAAGTCTTTATGATTCAATAGTCGTAAAGGCCTTTCAGAAACTCATGGAGGATCGTATCAGTAAACAGGAGCAAATAGTGGGATTTGAAAATGTGCGGGTCCACGGTATTAGTAAGTTCCAAAGTCATCACCAAGTATATTCGTAAATGAATAGCAACAGATAACTTTATCAAGGTCGTGGTGAGGAAATTAAACACTACGACTCTAATTTTTTGATCAAATTTTGCAATAAATACTTGCTAAAATTTGCAGTATCAGTAGATACCCATATATTCTAGAAGTACAAATACTTAAACAGGAGGAACGATACAAATGGAGATCGTAGGTCATGTTCCACAACAATTTAATCCAACTATTACTGGTTTAAACCAGCTTGATGTAGCAGTTCTTTTAGAAAAATACGTCTTAATTTTGGGGATGGTTCACTTCGGCAGTGTAGAGGAACGAGCAAAAGCAAGGGAAGAACTAAAAGCCCTCCTACCGATAGTTTCTGTTCATGTAAATGCAGCTGCATTTCAGGAAGCAACCCGTATCTTGGAGCTAGGTAGCGAGGAGATTGAAATAATTGATTCAGTCAAGTTATAAATCAACCAGTTTTTACTTCGAAAGACCGTCCTTGCTATGGGGTGTAGCGTTGATACCGGTTTGGTTGTTTTTTACAGGTACTGTCATCTATTACTTATTGCTGTTACTAGAACCAGGTGAGTCGATTCAAAGAGTGCGGGCTTTATTTATCCTATCGGTTGCAACGAACGGCGTGATTTCGTATTTACTAGCAGGATACAGTCAATTAGTAAGGTCTACCCCAGTAAAGAATCACCTTCTTGATTTAATACTTGTACATGGAGACAGTTGCATTGACTTTAACTTTAATCGTTACATCATAGATGAGAATTTTCTACTCGCTAAAGGAATACAGCCAAAACAATTAAAACGTCTTGGACAAAGAGATATCTATGAAGTGTTAGAAAGATACAAACGACATAAACATGAAGAACCCGCTATTCGAAGTGCCGAGTAGGGGGTTTCGTTTGGTAGTTAGGAGTGGTGTTGCCTGAGAAACGAAGACTGCTATTACTCTTTTGCAAATTTCTGCTCGTGGAAAAATCAAACAGTGTTTCAGTTACATACTGGTTCTCAAGCAAGTTTCCTTGGCGATTGTAGCTGTCGTTCCATGGTCTAGTTAGGGAGGAAAGGTGTCTAAAACGACAAACTGCCGTTTTTGTGGGTACAACATCGATGTTGCGAGCTCTTCACAACACTGGTAAGTCAGACGTTTGCGACAAGCGATTGAGTAGATGGCAAAACGTAGAGAGAAGCAGACCATTAAAACGTTGGTAGCGAAGCTGATGAAGTGGAAACAAGTGAATCTCGGTGTAACGATCGTTAGGCTCATATGGCTATGGAAAGGATATCTCAGGACAGATTGATGATTGGAATCCATTCCAAGACATATCCCATGCAATGCAATTGGCTAAGCAGGCTTTTGGAGAAGAGTGGTAGCTTCACAAGTATGATGGAGCATAGGCATTCAAAGGTATTACGCATGATGGAAAAGTCGGTACGGCATACATGGGAGACACGAAGGAAAAAGCCATTTGCGAAGCGGTAATGCAAACGTTTTAACGATCATTGCATTACCTCGGTATCTGTTTTTGATGCCATAATGAAACGGAACTTATGCCGACAGACGGTGTCGATGTATGCCAGAGCTGTGTGGGGATCGTTTAATATATCGGTAACTGTGTACCCGAATAGGGGGAGGTGTTACAATGCAAGGCGATAAAAAGAAATGGTACATTTGCAAAGATGGTAATAGGGAAGTGTATGCAACTGATTATATGGCACAAGGTGAGTCTTTAGCATCTGTAGATGACTTGAAGGATAATTCCTGGCTATTTGAAAGATTCCCAAATTCAATATTCATTGTTGGAACTTAATCCAATAGTTAGCAAGCATCCTGCGGCGCGGATCAAACTGCATGGCAACACACTGTTCAGCGAGATAGGAGAAGTGGGCAATTGCAACTCAAGCGTTGGATGAAAAATAGCAGTAGATGGTTAACAACATAAGAGGTGTTAATAGATGTGGGATTACATTGACCCAGCAGATTTTATTTTTCTATTGCTTTTGTCTTCACTTGTTGTCGCATGGCTTTTTGTAAGCTGGATGAAGTTTTACAAAAGAAGATCAGGGGAGGTTATTCTTATGTTTTGGAAGTCGCAGCATAAAAAAATTGAGGACGTTAGTAACACCACCTTTGACTCAGAAGAGCATGTATCAACAACTCTATATCCAACAGATTGGATTAGTAATGATTACTTATTTTCCGGGTTTATTTCTGACACACAGATATTAGTACAGTTCTCAGGATATAATGGTTCCGTTTTTTCATTTTATTTTCATATAGCTAATAATGATTCAATTATTAGACTTAGATTAGAAGATAACAATGGGTTTGATGAGTACAAAGTTGTTGCTACATGGCCATTAGAAAATAAAATTGAACTCTTGAAAATTGGCAGAGTTTTTGATTGCGATAAAAAGTGAATGTAGATATGCGCAATAGTAATCGCTGTATCCAGTGAGCGGATCGAACGCACCTGGATACACCTGCTCATTATGAAAAGGAGACTTCATATGAACTCTGACTTTATGATTGTATTTGTAATTTTCGGGGGGATTGTTTTAGTCCCTGCTGTCATGATATATGTCAAGGGTAAAGATATCGAGAGACGGACTATTGATTTTTTTGGTCGAAAAATTGATGAAGAATAGTTTAGTAAGAGAGCAGATCTATCCAGATTGCTCATTTTGTTAAATCGAGGAGGGATTGTGTGAAAGTGAAAACATGTTTTCTCGGTTGTTGCTCTCGTAAATTTGTAGCATTTTAATAATCGAAAGTATTAGACAAGTGGAGGTATAGTAGTGACTAGACAAATTATTAAGGATGAGGGCCCAATAGATTATATTTATCGAAACATTCATACTGGTGAAGTCTTTATATCTAGAGAGGAGCTGAGTATGAGTAAAGGGTTTATGAACTACCCATATATGGGTGATATAGTTGAATTTAAAAATGATCCTCCAGGTATGATTGGTTACGGTGGAAAACTAGCTCTAATGACAAAGAATTACCAAAAAGGGGAAATGGTGTATCTTTTTGAAGATGGAGCGATATTTGAACCCAAATTGACCTGCTCAGATGAAGATGAGTTTACCTACTTAACCAAAGAACAATGGCTACGAGTCGTAAAAGAATATAGAGAGATCCACGGGGAAAATAACAGTCTCGATATAATTGAAGCCTTTATCAAAGAAAAACTAAATCATATGTTTTCGTACGAACAATATGCTGCTGAACGGTATTGTGATGAAAACTGATTATATGTTACTGCAAGGGGCGGGAAGGCAGCGTTTTTTACGCGTAAGGTTAGTTTGATGAGGAAGGAACTGGCGGACTGCAAGTTGCAATCATCTGCATCTTGGGCAAAGGTCCGCGTTGATGCTACACGAAGTTGAATTTACAAAGGCTCGGATTGATCACGCCTGGATACAAACTACTCAATATGAATAACATGTGGTGGAAGAGAGTATGGAAAAATTATTATCTATAATTGGATTGATTAGTGTATGTTGTATTTTTATATTCGGACTTCATACGTGGGCTAAAAGGAATCAAAAAGATTAGCTTTTTGCCCATTATAAGATGCTAAATCGGTAATAATGAGCAACTAGACTTTTTAAACGATGAGGTGAGATTTAGATGAAGATGTTACTACTTGGAGTTATAGGAGGCTTTGTCGGTACGATATTAGTGTTGCTATTAACAGGGGTAATTCGCTTTGCGTCTGTTCCACCTGATTTAATCACTCATCCATGACATCGGAAGATAATCAAACCTAAATTGCGCTTATCAGGAATCTGTCACATGATGGATGAATAGCGGCGCCACGTCCAAATATCAACTTGGATTCAGTCAAACAGGCGTAGTGTTCCAACGCATTGTATAATACTGGTATAATCCGAAACAAAGGGCTGATTTATATGATATTTGGAGTTTCAATTGGACATTGGATCGATATCATCATTTTTTCATTGATAAGTTTGCCTATTTTTTATGGAATCTTTAGTCGTATAGATAAATCTACTTTGGCTGCCACACCAATTGCAAAGACCTGGGATGCAAATGAGGAAAAGCTAAAGCTAAATCAGCCAGTAGAGGTTCAAGAAATAGTGTCCAGAGAGGAAAAAACGATTGTTCATACTGCCGCTCAATTCCCATCGGGCAACACAAATTTACGTTTGATTCAAGGCCAACCAATTATGAGTTCTTCCCCCATAGACATTTTTTTGGCAGTAGATACGAATGTACTTATGGAATATCCCACCTTTATTTCTGGGTACAGAAAGGTTCTGTTAAGTAAAGTAGTATACCGAGAATTAGATATGATTAAAAAGGATCAAGGGGAACGGGGCCGAAAAGCTCAGGTTGCTTTTAATGCGTTGGAGGTTTTTCAGAGGGCGGGTGGAGAGTTGGTCTTTACAACTTTCGTTGACAATACTTTTCTTAATAAACACAATCTTAATCCAAACTCACCGGATGAGTTAATTATTGGTGGGGTTTTGAAGGCTCAAGAGGAAGGGAAGAACATACTATTTTTCTCTTTAGATAAAGGTGTGTGAATGCTAATCTAATTATTGACCACCTAGTGGTATATCGCTCATAAAAAAATTGACCACCTGAGCACCTCTTTCCTGTATCTTGAATGTTGTCGAGACATCAAGGTATAGGAGGAAAGGACATGCTTCAGATGGCTAATTATGAGTTTATCAGGAAACAACACATTCTGCTAGGAAAGCCTATTCGGCAAATTTCTCGCGAAACCGGATATTCCCGTCAAGTCATACGAAAAGCCTTGAAATCAACTGAAATTCCTATGTACCAGCTTTCGAAACCGAAACCTAAACCAGTCATTGATTCCGTGAAGCCCATCATCTTGGATTGGCTGCGTCAAGATGAACAAGCTCCTCCTAAGCAGCGCCATACTGCCACTCGTATCTACCAGCGACTTGTTGACGAATACGGATTCACTGGCGGTGAATCTACGGTTCGCCGTTACGTCAGACAACTACGCGTCTCTCCCCCAAAAGCGTTTGTCCCCCTCGACTTCCCGCCAGGGAAATTTGCTCAATTCGACTGGGGTGAGGTTACGGTTCTTTTACAAGGAAAGCAGGTAAAGGTTCAAGTCTTTTGTATGCGTTGTACTTACAGCAGAAAGATTTTTGTCAAAACATTCTTTCATCAGAAACAAGAAGCGCTACTTCAAGGGCATGTCGATGCCTTTGGTTTTTTCGGCGCTGTTCCTCAGGTCGTTACATATGACAATCTGACAACAGCTGTAAAGAAGGTGTTGGAAGGCAAAAACCGCGAGGAGCAAGAGCGATTTGTCCAGCTTCGTGCCCATTACCTCTTCGAAAGCTATTTTTGTGATCCGGGAAAAGGGCATCAAAAAGGCCAAGTAGAAAATCTCGTAAAGTTCGTCCAAAAGCAGTTCTTTACCCCGGTTCCAAGTGTCTCTTCACTAGAGGAATTAAATCATTTCCTTCTTGAGAAATGTATCTCTTACGAGACAACTACCGTTCCAAGGTCATCCTTAACCGTTGGAGAGGCCTTTGTGCAAGAGCAGCACGTCATGCTCCCCTTGCCTCCACAACCACTGGATTGTTGCCGTATCGTGTCTGTGAAAAGCAATACCTTGTCTATGATTCACTTTGAGAAAAATGCCTATTCTGTTCCGGTTTCACACGCATCTACCGAGCTTACTTGTAAGGTGTTTGCCGAACGGATTGAAGTGTACCATGGTAACAAATGGATTGCTCAGCATGAGAGATGCTTAAAAAGCGGCAAAGAGCTTTTGCAATACGATCACTACCTGGATTTGCTTCTTACTCGACCAGGTGCAGTTTTGTATGCCAGACCTTTGCATCAGGCGGGGCTACCTCCAATTTACCAACAGTTCTTGGACAAGTGCCGCCATCGACCAGGTGGAATGAAGGAATTCGTTCGACTCCTGTTACTACATCGTGAATTCGATACTATTCTTGTGGAGGAATCATTAGAGGAAGCTTGTCAAAAGGGGATGTTTCAGTATGATGCCGTAAGGCAATTGTTGTTTCATCGTACGTTACCGGAGCATCGTCTGCCTCAACTCTCGTTGGCTGAAGATAGTTCTGTTCCGCGTATTCAAGTAAAAACTCCCGATCTTAACCAATACAATCGTTTGTTACAAAAGAGGTGTGTGGTGCATTGAGTACAACTTTCTTGCTTGAAACCTATGCCAAACGGCTTCGTTTACCGGCTATTAAACACTTCTATAAGGAAATGGCCAATGATGCTGCCGAACGACAAGTCCCTTATGAGGAATTCCTCCTCGCACTTTTGGAACAAGAAGTGCAGCAAAGGGACGCAAATCAAATCGCCAGTCGGATCAAGCATGCCAAATTCCCTTCAACGAAAACACTCGATCAATATGAATTCTCTGTGATTCCGTCTCTTAATAAACCGAAATTGTTACAACTTGCTCGTTGTGATTACATCGAGAAGGCAGAAAACATCATGTTTATCGGAAACTCCGGTACGGGTAAGACACATCTCTCGATTGCTCTGGGGAAGGAGGCTTGCCACCATGGTTATTCCGTACAGTTTTGGACAGCCGCGAAAATATGCAACGAGCTCATGGAAGCTCAGTCCCAAAAGCGAATCCTTCAGTTGGAGAAACAATGGCTCAAAACCGATTTGATCATTCTAGATGAAGTCGGATTTGTTCCCCTAAGCAAAACAGGGGCGGAGTTATTATTTCAATTTTGTGCAGCACGCTATGAGAAAGGCAGCATGATCATCACCAGTAACCTTGAATTTGCAGATTGGACGCAAATTTTTAAAGATGAACAAATGACAGCAGCTTTAGTTGATAGGCTTACACATCGTGCCCATATCTTTGCCATGAATGGGGACAGCTATCGCTTTAAGCAAAGTATCCAAAGATCGTGATCATGAAAAAGTTACCCACCCGTAGGGTGGATTGATTTTTGCCATGGTGGTCAATTTTTTGATGAGCACGGTGGTCAACTTTTTGATTGACATTCACAAAGGTGCTAGGATAATCGCTAGAAACGTGGGATTAAGGTTGTTGGAAGGTTGAAATGAAACCAATTGACAACCTATATAAACTCAATTATGATTACATACAGTTGATTAAATAAACAATTACTAACCGAATATAAATACATGGGGAGCACCCATTATCTCGAGAGGGATAGTGTGTGCTCTTTTTTGTTTACCTCAAAAGAAAGGAGACTATGGTGTGAATATTAAATTACGGCCATGTGAAAAAATTAGGGTCTGGCGGAACCGTCAGGGCTTAACACAGGAAGCAGTCGCTATGAGATTACAGTGTTCACAGATGACGGTTAGCCGCTATGAAAGAGGCGCTGAGCCGAAAACAGATGAAGAAAAGCAGAGAATAGAATCCGTTCTGGGAGTTAAGATTTGGTCTGAAGAGGCTGATGCAAATGAATAGTACAAAAAACATTATTATTGCAATACCGAAACCCTCATTAGCAGAGGGACTAAAAAAAATGGTGGAGACAAAGGGCTTTAAGGTAATCGACATTATTGTAGTCCTGGACCATTTAATTGAGTCTATTGAAAAATACTCTCATGAGAGCGTCCATTTAGATGGGGTTATCCTTTCTACCGATCTTGCTCTGAAACTGGACGATCAAAGACTAGAACTTTTATCTGACACACTCCTTACGATTAGGGAGCGGTATCATCATCTACATTTTGTGATTTTGTCAGATCAGAAGCCTGGTCATCCATTTCTTGCTGAACTATCGCTGATGGGAATACACTCTATCTTCCTCAGGGGAGAAGAGGGGTCTAATACAAGTTTGAATGTCGATGATGTTCTTGCCACTTTTCATACCCCAATGCCCTTTACAACAAAATATAAGGATATTGATACGTCTATTCCTTGGAGAAAGTTTTATAAGGGTGGCTCACCAATAGACGTTCATATAAAGGGTGGCTCCCATGAATCTAGTTCAGATGATCCTCAAATTCAACACACTGCAAAAGAAACAAAGATAAAAGAAATCGTTAAGGAAAAAATTGTTCAGGTAACAAAGTACGTTGAAGTAGTGTTGCCTTCAACATTTTGCATATTCATAAGTCTTACTCCGAGAGCTGGCGGAACATTCCTTTCCTCAAATCTTGCAGTTGAGATTTCAAAAAGAGATATTGCCTGTTCTTTTTATGAGCTACCCACTAATCGACCAGTCATTTTTGATCAATTGAAAATCTGGAATCGCGATAAACCATACATACCGGGTATTACGCAGTTAGAGACAGATGGTTTTATTTCAAAGGAGAACGTACTTTCTTATCAAGGTGTTAATTGGTATATTAACCACCCTGAAAATAAAATTCCACAAACTTCCTACGAGATGCTTGTCCGATTACTTAATCAATCAAGGGACAGTACGGTTACTATGTTAGATATTTCTTCGGCAGCTGATAATCCAGTCGTACAAGATATTATGTCGGAAGCCACACACATCTTTTTGGTTATTGATCCAGACCCAGTTCTCATTGAAAGAATTGGACCAAACTCAACGCATGATAAAGCAAAGGAGACGCCGGAATACAATCTTCTTCAACGGTTAGTGCAGATGGAAAACCGGTCAAAAGCGTCTGTGAATCTAATTGTTAACAAAATGAATAATGGCGTTGATAGAAAAACACTTGAAACTGTACTCCCTATTAAACCAATCGCCTATATTCCTTACTTTTCACCAGAAGATGTGTATCGTGCGTCATGGGAAGGGATGTTTTATTCAGAAATAGCAGCTGATATGGACCATAACCTTGTTCCCATTATGAAAGAGATACTCTCGATAGATATTCAGGCAAGAAATAGTCGAAAAAACTTTTTCTTGAATTTACTTTCAGGGAAAAAAAGGAGAACCAATAATGATCAAACGACTTAAATTTGGCTTGTTTTTGTTCTTAATGATGATATTTGCTGCAAGTGGTCCCGGGCTCTTTTATGTCTATCATTACTACATTGCACCTAATGTGGGAACTGTTGTGGTAGTAAAGGCAATTGATGATATCCCGAGGGGACGTACCATCGAATCGAAACAATTAGCTGAGGTTCAAATTAAAACGGAGGAATTTGTTGACGGAGCATACATAAAGAAAGATGTACTAATTGGTAAAGAGACCCGCTTCCCAATCCGCAAAGGGCAACAAGTCATTCCAGAAATGATTGATGAGAAGGGACTAGATCCAAATCCTGATCAATGGAATACGCCAATTCCGAATGACTGGATTTTCGCAATGCCTGGAAGCTTACTCCGCGGTGATAGAATTAGTCTTTTTGCTGTTCCACCTGAGAAAGCACAAGAACAATCAGAAATTAACTTTGCAAACGGTGAAATGTTGGCACCTCAAAAACCAAAAGTTTTGTCTCCAGAGGAGCTTAAAGCAGAGGTAAACAAATACAAAATACCCGTGCTTACAAACCTTGCTGTAAGTTATTCAAAATCGAATAATAACGTTGAAGTCACCACTGCTGATAACAAACGGTTGCAGCCGACTGGTAACGTACATTCAATCGAAATTATTGTAAACCAACCGCAGTGGGAAAAAATCCTGTCGTACAGCCTGCAAGGGTACAAGTTTATCGTTATGTACAATTAAAAGGGGGCGTAGAGAATGAGACTTCATACTTACTTGGATGATGGTTCCCTGATCGAAAAACTTCAAGGAATTGAGGGAGTGGCCAGTGTTGTACCGCTTGCCCAAATTGAAGAATTGAACGAAAACGAATCGGATCTTTTGGTAATTTCAGATATGAAAGTTGAACCATCTGATTTACCCGATATCCGACAGAGATATCAGAAAGGAAAAATTCTATACCTTATTAGTAATTCTGAAGAGGGAACCAAGTACAAACGATTAGTCTGCCAGACAAACCAAGTAGACTGCATCATGCCGTTCCATTCCGTGGAAAGCATTATTCAGAAGGTTGAGCAAATGTACTTTGGAAGGATCCCAAAAGAAACAGAACTAATTGGTTTCTTTAGCAGCCTTCCACAGCAGGGGCTTACATCAAGCATTCTTTCAATCGCTCAACAAATGGGGAAACAAACGACTGCCAAAATTGGTGTTATCGGTTTAAATTGCTTTAGCTCTGGTAGCTATGAAATCCTTGATTACAAAGGTAAAACCTTTGACGAGCTTTGGGGATTGATGCAGTCGAAACATCTGACTCCAGAGGATTTGTACGATAAGGCTCACATGTTAGGTGAGAATGTTTACTATATTGCCGGAAATCGGGTAATTAAGAAGACATACTTTTATGAGCAAGAAGGTGTCTGTCATCTTCTGGTGCAAGCAAAAAAGGCATTTGACATTGTTTTGCTGGATATTGGAGCGAATATTGATAACGCTGTAGCTGCCCAAGGATTGTACTCTTCTAATGCACACATTTTATTGATGACACAGATGTGGAACCATATTAACGCGTTTCAAGAACAGTATGAACAAATTTTGCATCCTCATTTTGATATTGAGAGAAAGAATATCTTACTTTTGGTTAACAAGAGTCAAGATTTGCCTGGTCTCGTAGAACCAAAGGAAATTATTGAGGAACTTAAAATGAAACGTTGGGGTGAAATTCCTTATGAAAGAGATTTTTACCTCCGTATTCAACAAAAAGTGAGTGAAGGGAATGTCAGCAAGCTTTATACAGATACGACAGAAAGGTTAGCTAGAGCTTTGATTGATATGTATGGGCTTCCTATAAAAGAGGAAGCTTTAAAAAGAAAATCCTCTCTTATTGGGAAGGTATTTTCCTTCGGGGTGAAATGATGAATCAAAAATTTTACGTCGGCCACTTTAAAGGTATCGATCTAGGGAACAATATAGACAACAGAAAGATCGTTAAAAGCGAATTTAAAGAATTTGAAGAAATCGCACTAGCATACGATCGTCACTTTGATGCAGAGTTTGAGAAATCCAAACAAAAAGAGCAACAAGAACTACTTGAAAGATGTCACAAAGCAATTATTGGTGTACCAGAGCATGTCACATTGGTGATGGAAAGTATTCAGAGTTACCTGAACGAAAACAACATTAAGTATGCCGACCTTCCTGAATATTATGAGGGCTTAATTCCTTTTGCAGCAGAGGAACAACAGCGTTTTTCGGAACTTACACATGCACTTTACCACGAATTGTTTGGTTTTGGGCCACTGGCACATTGGAATAAGTACCCTGATTCATACTCTGCCCAAGTAATTGGTAGAAATATCTATATGTTTATTAACGGGAAAAATCAGAAGATGCCATTTTCATTTAAATCTGATAAAACCGTTCAACGCATTATTGATAGACTCGATTACCACAATGAAGGAAACAGGATTAATAGGTATAACCCTTATGCGGAAGTCGATCTATATACAGGAGAGCGGGTTACTGCCATTATCCCACCAAGGGTAAAGAACGTGACTATTACCTTCCGTAGATTCTTGATAAACCATGTTACTCTTGCTGACCTAGCTGCACGTCGGATGTTTGACGGTGAAGCGTTGCCTATTTTTCGCGGGATAAGCAAGACGCATTGCAATAAGGTTGTAGGCGGAGCCCCAACTACTGGTAAATCGACGTTTCTAAAAGCAATGTTCGCTGAAAGGTCTTCACATCTCACAGCGGCTATCATCGAAAAGCATTATGAACTCGCTATGAGTAGGGACTTCCCCGATCATCCTGTTGTGGAATTCATTGTAGACGAATCAAAATTTCATCATGTTTTTGATTTGGTTCTTCGTTCGGACATCGATTATGCAATTATTGGCGAGATACGCCGTGTGGAAGTCGAAGGGGCAATGCTTGCATGTGAACGGTTAAAGAAAGGTTTTATGGGTACCTATCATACTGAAGACGCGGAAGAAATACCGTCGCAATGGGCTAATCTAAATCTAGATTTGTTTCCGGGTAGAAGGTACGAAAGTGAGCTTGCGCGGGTGGCTTCTAAGTTGGATTTGGTTATTGATCTGCGACAAAATGAAGAAAAAACTCACAAGTGGGTAAATTCGATTCAAGAAATCCGCTACAACAAGTATACCGGTGAGGTAAGTAGTCATTATTGGATGTGGCGTAATCCCATTTCCGAAAACTATGAGTATCATTTCGATATCAGTAATAAGTTGATCGAAGAAATGATGCGGCAAAATCGTGAGGCTACAAATATGCTACTCACGACTTTGGAACAGCTTTCTCAAAAGTCACCATTGTCTATTGAGCCGGTTAAATATTTCAATCCTGTACACGAGCAGCCACTATATAAAATTGCTGGATACCTGGAACAAATGAGAGAGCTTCTAACTGAAGGAGTGAAAAACTAATGGAGCTTGGAACACTTCTTCGCTTTGGAATTCCGTTTATTGCAGCAATCCTAACATCAGCTTCACTTTTAACGATTTTCTTTGCTATCACCAATAAGTTAAGAGAAGAAGCTGTGCTTTTTCGAATGAATCGGAAAAGATTCAGAAGTCTAGCACAAAAAGCAGACCCTCAAAAGTCGAACTGGAAATTGGTTAGAAAGATAGATATGCTGCTACATTCAACCATGGATGCAAACGAGACGACAGTTTATAAATTTCTCATGATTGAAGGTGTTATTTTTGCAATAAGTTTCATTTCAATTGAGGTTGGTTCTAATATATTCGGTTCGTTAGAAGCTACATTTTCAAACTACTTTTCTGCATTTGTTTTCAAGATTGCAGTCTCCAGCGTGCTTACTGCAGCTCCGGTGTTGATTCTCTTTGTAAGGTTAAGACTCATTCGCATCCAAGGTGGATATGATTTGGCTGAAACGAGTGGGCTACTATTAACCAAATATCGTAAGAATAATGGTCGAATGTACGAAACTCTACTAGAAACAGCTGATGCCATATCTAATGTGAACATTCAGCGCCGCTTACGGAAGATCGCTAAGGCAGCACGAATCCAGGCGGACGAATATCAGTTAAGGCATGAAATTGAAGTATTCATGTATTCGATTGACACAACATTTGCTAAGAATATCGGCCTTGCAATTCAAAAAAGCATCGTAAGTAGGATCAACATCGAAACGAGTCTGGAAATGGCGGATAGGGCTTTACAGGCAAATATTCAGATGATGGACGATGAAAAAAGCGCCAATAGCGATATTATTCACTTGGCCTGGCTTCATCCGATTGCTTTTCCTGTTAGTTTAATGGGATTAGTATATCTATCGACTTTTCAACGCGCTTATCATCATCAATTCGAAACGGAAGCTGGCCGTTTTTGGTTTTTAGCTTCTATTATATCCATTCTCCTTTCAGTCGTTTCTGCCATATGGTTTCGTAAACCTAAAAATGACATTTGATTGGAGGTGAGAAAAATTTGAGCCAGCTTGAGTCTTTACTCTTACTGATTAGCACCTTGTTTGGACTTCTTGCAGCGTTTTTCCTGTATAAAATGGCAGAGTTGGTCGACGATAGACGCCGGAAAGTTTTTAAGCTGCGGCTTCAGCAATCCATCAATGAAAAAAAGAAGCAGTTTGAAAACTTCCTATATGATCCGGAGATGAATCAACTTTTCCGAGATGCAGGATATCCCATGGGTGTGTCTCTCATCAAATACCAATACTTTCGCTATATATCTGTCGTAACCATCGTTCTCTTAGTTATAGTTGTGAATCTCGTTGGTGGCTTTTCGATGAAAGGGTTCATTATGGGAATCAGTGGATCGGTGTTTTTATTCATTGCATCACATCCTGAAAAAGTATTCCCAATTGGTTTTGTCCTTACGAATATTACTATACTTCGGACTGCAAATAAAAATAGAGAACTGTTTATGCTCTATTCAATGGTAGCGGATGAAATCCAAACATCCAAGGCCGAAGCCAGAAACATGTATAACCTACTCCTGAGTTTGAGGGAATATTTCGATCTGATCAAACCCGCATTAGATCTTGCTCTTGCCAACTGGAGAAAGGATTCACATGAAGCTTTCGATATTCTTGCAAAAGAAATTGGTACACCTGAAGCTAGCCAGTTTGTTAAGTTGTTGCAGGATATCGGACAAAGTGATGCAGATAAAGCTCTTCAACTGATTCAGGATCGACAGACAACATTCATGAACGCACAACGTGAAAACAAGCGGAGAAGACTCAAAGTCTACGGATACATGGGATATGCCGTAGCATTCTTACCTTTGGTTTGTTACGGGCTAAACGCTCTGACATTAACGCAAATGGAAACCAATTACCTAACTGATCTATCAAACCATTACAAACGATAGGGGGGATTAAATGAAACAAGTATTAGTCAAATTGTTGATGGTAGGAGTCAGTGTCTCCGCCATAGTTGTTTACATTTATGGCTGGGCTTGGGATACACTTGGCGAAAAAAAAGAGGACTCTGAAGTAATTATCAACCGTTTGTAGTAATCCAAAGTCAAGCCAATAGGCTTAGACATAAATATTATTTAGGAGGACATTTCATGAAAAACGTACTAATTAAAATGTTGATGGTTGGAGTCGCTGTATCTTGCGTTGTTGTATTCATCTTTGTATTCCTTTGGCAAAAGACAGATGGAAAAAGAGATGAGGTAGATACGCAAATTGACAAAGCTGACTGGCCAACTTCTATGGTTGATGTTGAGTTTAACCATGAAAAGTTCCAACTAGCTTAAAAAAGGGGGGCCTCCCCCCTTCCCACTAAGGGAGGAACACATATGAAGAAAGCTCTGGAAGAAATTCTTACTATCTTTATTCTCATATACATCTTATTTCAACCAATATTAAACGAAGTATATGCACTGCGTAGTTACACTGTAGAAATGATCTTAGACTCGGCGATAGAAGAAGCTGCTAATGGAGAGAATGGGAGATTTACTCCTGAGATCATTAATAAAATGAAAAATACATTGGTAGCTGAACTCGGATACGAAGACTCAGAAATCCAGTTTAGAGGCACCACCACTTTAACAGATAGAGGACAGTACATCGAAGCATCACTTTCAGTACCTCACAAAAGACTATGGATATTGCCAAACTTCTTTGACAATGATTCATACAATGATCGCATTGAGAAATACGCTAAACAAATGTCAGAGTATATCATACGGTGACCTATGAGAAAGGTATTGATGATTGTTCTATTAATGATCTTTTATGTTCAGTTGCAAAACTTTCAAGATGACCATTTGATTCATCGCTTAACTCATGAACGATTAAAAAATAGTATTAACCGGGGAGCCCACGATGCAAGTTTACAAGTTGATCCAGTAGCTTGGGGGGAAGGAAGAATAGAGTTTGTTACGGATCGGGCACTTCTGGCATTTAAAAATACAATGTCGGCCAATATTGGTCTAGATCCTGTTACTTTGAAACCTCTCCCAAATACTATGTTGACCAGTGAAATGGATATATTGTTTGAGGACTATATAGATTTTAAGGATAACGTTAAGTTCCCATACCTTTATAAGAACAGTACTTATGGTATTCAGCGAACAATCTATGGACCAGCAGTAGTCTATGTCGTAAGAATAAAAACACCAAAGTATAGCGCAACTTCTTCAAATGCTTATATTCAAAAACCAGTCGTCTTTGAATACCCATTTCCATAACTTCTTAGTGTCTGTTCTCTGCCAATATGTTAGAATAAATCCAAGTATTTCTAACTCATTTTGCTTACAGAGGACAGGCGTCCTTTGGATTCTATTCGGTATCGACTATCAAGCATTCTGCTTGAATGATACTCTTAAGAGTCCAAATGGAGACGACTGTCTTTTTTAATTTCATGCTCCCATTTTTTGATTGATACACAACAATCATTCAAAATAGGAAGAGAGTAATAAAAAGGAGGCCCAAATGGTTAGTTGGATATCGAATAACAAAAAGTATTTGTTAGGCTTAGGCGCAGTATTTTTAGTAATCGCAGTGGTATTCTTTGCAAAAGCAGTAGTGCAAGCAACTCCTGAGAAAGCAGTAGTACAGGCAACTCCTGAGAAGTTTAATGAAGGAATAATATATGTCTACAGTGATTCGTGCGGATACTGCACAGAATTTTCACCTTCTTTTGAACAAGCGGTGAGCAGTTACCCTGATTTACAGGTTGAGAGTTGGAATATTAACAAAGACCAAGTAAAGATGGATAAAGCAATAGAAATGGGTGCAGAGGTTACACCGACAGTCTTTTTTATAAAAGAGGGGAAAGTAATCGATAAAATTGAAGGATCAGTTAGTGAACAGGCGGTTCACAAGTTTATCAATAAAAACATGTGAACACAACCATTGAAAGCCAATACTTTTTAGGAGGAAGACAGAATATGAAGATAAATGCTCAAAACATTGTAGCAAAAGGATTGGTAGTTACTACGCTTGCTCTAGGATTTATTCCTCTTGGTTACAGCCAATCTGTTGATGCTGCCGCTCAACAGAGTACAAAAGATTTTCAAAATCATAAGTATAAGTTGAACATTGAATACGTGGTAAAGAACAATCTGATGTGGCTATTTCCTGATGGGAATTTCCAACCGGATAAGCAGCTTACACAAGCAGAAATGATTGCTGGTTTAGTACAAATAAAGAAGTTAACACAAGAATCAGCGGTACCAGGATTACCAGCAGGCCATTGGGCTAAAGGTTATTATGGAAAGGCTAATAAAGATGGAATACTCAAAAATGTAGCCATTGCCCCAAATAAAGTCTTAACTCGTGAGGAAGCAGCGATATTAATCGTTAATGCTTGGGAGAACTTGCGACAATCGCGCACAAAAAAAGAGTCTGTTGAGTATCAAGGCCGATCCAATATTGAATATGTAGTAGGCTCAGGGTGGATAACAGAAAAATCGGGTTCGTTTCCAAATGGGGTAGCGACTACAAAATATGATAGTAAATCTAACATGACACGAGGAGATTTAGCATTTAGCATACATCAACTCCATATGGATTATATAGGCATTCAAGATGCGGAAAAGTTATTTATGCAATTTAATAAAAGTATGAAATTAAAAAATGGTATTTTGACTGGTACTGTACCTAGCTCTCAAAAGTACGCTTTGGATATTACTCTATATTTAAAAGGTCCTAAGGTAATTGAGCATGAAAAGACGGGGAACCTATTAATTAATGTTTCTCAGGCAACTGAAATGGTCGTCAGAATCGTTAGAAAAGGGGAGGCTATTCCATTAGCATATTATCACTACAATAATTTACCTCACTCACTAAATCATAAAAATATTCGGCGGTGAGGGTAGTGAAGCGGTTCTTACTTACACTATTAGCAGGGATATTGTTTCTTGTAGGAGTTCTCGAATACTCTGCCTATTGGAATAATGCTCAAGCAGCAGTATCAAATCCTCAGCTGCATGGTACAATCCCTGGATACTTAGATCGGTATAAAAGGGTAATTGGGAGTTCAAAGCAATTTTTTGATATGCTAGAAAACGTGGACCGAAGAGAAGAAATGGATGTTACGATCGCAGATGTAAAAGTGACAGGAACTACCTCTGGAGCTGGACAAGTCCTAAACTACTCGAAAAATTCTACTAGTTCTAATAATGGGTATGCTGTAGTTAACATCAACGAAGCACGTTCATGGGCTTCTACTTTTAATGGGAATCCGTCGTTTATTTCTTCAGCTAACGGCCTGTATGGGTTTGCTGTAAAAGATAAAATAGACAATACCTTATACACAGGCTACCTTTTAGCTGAGGTAGCTGAGATGTCCGGCGGACGAGGATTACCGCAAACGTTCACCTCTGTATCAACGAATAACCCCGATGAAAAATATAAGGTTGTCGTAAATTTTGAAACGAGCCCACGCCCAAAAGGTGGGATTGGGATTGGCAGTAAGTCACAATACAATGTAGGTGACACTGTTAATGTTAACTTTTGGGCGGAGGATTATAGCTTCTATAATCGTGGAATTAAGGTATTGAATTATTATATTTACAATAGGGATACCGGGAAAACAGAGTATAGTTTTAGTAATGAAATTCGAACCCATTCCGCAATGCAGAATGGTGATAGCTCTGTAGGCGGTCCTGGTAATCCCTATCATATTGAGAAATCAGGTCAAAAGTTTGTTCCAACGAAAGCAGGAAACTATGAAGCGCGAGTATTAATTACTGATTTACATGATAGAAACAGTCAAAATACTTTAGCAGTAGGAGGGGCTGGTGTAGCTTATAGTGTCCCATTTAAAGTAGGAAATCCAGGTCCTACAGACCCTACCGATCCTACAGACCCTACCGATCCAACCCCAGGACCATCATGTTCAGTTGGATCGACGAAGACAAGAATGGATATTCAGGTAGAAGGGGATAAGGACGTTAAGAATCACAATTCAATACCAAGCGGTGGATCGGATATTGCTGTCGAGAAAAACGCTACCATAACTCTTTATGCATCCAAGCCTGGTACTTTTAAAATGAATAAAGATACGATGGAACCTGGATCAGGTGGAAATAAAAAAGTGGGAACCGGTAGCATAGGTAGTTCTGGCCGAGTCAAAGTGGTGTACACATCTGACGATGGAACCGAATGCTGGGAAAAGTATTTTAGGGTTGAGTCGCCAGACGGTGAAGACTCATGTCCGATCGTTACTCTGTCAGCATCCGGAGTTAGTAACGGTAAGACGATCGAGATCATGCAGTTCGATAAGCTTACGTTTAAGGCAAAGTACACAACGAAATACGGTGACAGTTCAGATGCCTCCTTGAAGTGGGATGTAACACTTCCGAACGGAAAAATCTATACGTTGCCGGTTCAGGAAAGTGACAAAGGAAGATGGGGGCCATATAATTCCTCGAGTTTAAAACTTCCCTACGGAACAACGCACGAGCCGTATAATGTCCAATTCGAAAGAGGTAAAACGTACAAGCTGAAGCTTAACTTTGATGGGACAAAATGGGAAGATCGGCCTGAGTGTAATTGGGAAATAACGATTGTAGTAAAAGATGCTTCCTGCTCAATCGCTGAGCAAAAAAAGGTAAGATTCTTGGTACACGGTGAGCCACCGCTGCCATTTTCTCCTGAAGGCGAAGCGATGAATGGATCTGCTAGTTCCGGGTATACACTGACAGACCCGGTATACATCAAGTACTTTACTGAAGCCGGTGATCAGTATGATACCAATATGTCGTTTTCCTCTCAGGTATCAGGTACATGGTATTTGAAGAGTCCTGGAGGAGAAAAAACAGCGTTAACCGATAAGTTAGCGGCAAACGAAAAGTTTAGGCTCATGCTACCAACAAGTGTAGATGTTGGTGATGAAATCGTACTTCTTTTCGAGTCCGAGACGGGTTGCACGGGTGAAGTAAGGTTCACGATTGAAACAGATCGTAAGTGTTGGGACATCATGGTTTCCGTAGAATACCGATGGATTGATAACAAGAAAGAAGTGCTATGGAAGAAGGATATTAAACGTGGAGAAACCATAGAAATGGCTGCGGATGAAATTCCGGATAAGTACTCTTTCCGTATGTTTTTTTCTGACGATAGTCATTATTCTATGAGATGGTTCGACCCTGCTACAGGCAAGTGGGAAAGAAAGCGTAATGGAGAGTCTCTTTCTGGTTCAAACAAATCAAATAATAGTCACTGGGTTCTCTTTCCGGAAGACGACAACAACATCATGCTCGAAGGATTGTACAAGGTGCAATTTTATTCCACGCAAAGTGATGGATGCGATGGCCACTTTTTTGTTCAAATTGGAGATGCTCCTAAAGGTGGAGAAAACCTTCTAATTCAGAAAAGTAGCTTTGAGATTACCCCAAAGGATCCTCAAGCAGCTGGGACAAATGCAACAATTACATTCAATGTTAAAAATGAAGGCGAATTGGAGCATGATACAAAACTAGCAGTACGTTGGGCGAGTTCTCCAACAGCCACTGTTCTGGATGTAAAAGGTTTTAAACCAGGGGAAGTTCGCAAAATTACAGTACCAACGAAATATCCGGAGAAATCTGAGAACTTTATTGCCAACATCAATCCAGATAAGAATAAGCCTTCTAATGAATCGAAATGGCCTGATAATCGTGCAGAGTGGCCAATCAAGGTAACTGGTGGAGGAGATCCACCACCTGGTGGAGGCGAAACCCCATCTCCTGGAGGTCCGATCGATGGTGGCCAGCTAAAAATTCGTGTTTACGATTCTGGAGATCGTCTATTGAATCTGCCGAATGACGGAGTATGGGAAAAAGAACGAGCACGAATTGAAGTGGAAATTGATCAGACAAAGATTAATCAAGCGTTGGGACAAGTTAATGCTGCTGTAAATAATGCAATCAATGAAAAGAGAAGCGAACTTACGGATCGTTACTCGGGTGATAATGTAAAAGGAGTTTCTGTAACTGCAAGCCCTACATATTGGAATGCAGTTGGAAACCCAATGACTACTTGGCCTTCAACTACACCTATGACAGTAAACGGACCAGGGGTTAATGCAACCTATTCATTAAACACGAAGCAGCAGACACAGTCTAATTTCTACACCGGTACAACAGTCCCAACTAAGAAAAATGGAACTGATCTTTTATCCACTAAGTATGTCGTAACGGCTGAAGGATTCCAAATTGTGGCGAACTATAAAGTCGACTTTTCAGTGTCATTTGAGAATTGTGATGAGGATGGAGAAAACTGCAGCACTGAAACTGACAGTGATCAAATCTCCAATACTTTTACAATTAATATCAAAGGTGACAAAACCCAATTTGAAGTCTTTGATTTATATGTAGTAGGAAAAGTAATGCATACAGATCAGTGGAATACAAATAGAAAACTATATAATACAAAGAAGAGTGGCAACCCAGAAGTCCCCCGATATTATGACATGTACTGGGCTGGAGAAAGGTTCATGTTGAGGGGGGACACTCCAGATACGGGTGCGTCGCCTGTGAAACTTCAGAGTGTAAAGGTTACGATGAGCATAACCAATGATTCTACTTTTCTGAATGAGCGTGTGACTTCTTATACATTTACAGGGTCGATGTGGAAGAATACCTATGAACGCTTGTTAAATGGTCCGTATACGTTCACGTTCCTTGCTACCTGGAATCATGGCCACACAGAAACAGATACTTACACCATAACAATCCAAGATATTTGGACAAACTTTTATGAATTGCATAGGCTTCACTAAAACGTCCCCGGTTAACCCCGGGGATTTCTCTTTAATGATTTGGTCAGACTAAGCTCACTACTGTTCTCAAAAAATATAGTAGTAACTGGTGGTGTTCTCCACGGGCCTTGTTGCAGAGGATTCCGTCGAGCTCCGCGCGCCCGGCGGTGCCTAGATCCGGAATGACACAACCAGGAGCAACTCCCTGGGCGACTGCCGCGATCATAGTTGCAGGAGTGGCCAACAAGCCGGGTGGGTCCCATCGAGCTCCACGAGCCGGCAGCGCCTTGATCCGGAATAACAATCTAGAGCAGCTCTTAGAGCGACACCGCGATTAGTATTGTTAGCTAATCAGTCTAAGACTTTATTTTCTAGTCTAAAACTACATTTTCAATAACAGTACGACGCAGACACCTGCAGGAAGCGTCCAGGAATTGTTCGGCAGTAGCTTGTTCGAAGGCGACTCCATTATCTGAGGACTGACGAACGATGACCTTCTCCCTGAAGCGAACGTTATGGGGGGATTGTGGGCTCAACGGCTTGGAAGAGAGAACGAGCCGCTAGCCGTCGCATGTGTTCCTGGCAATGGAGCAGAACGATCTCGGGGAACCGCCAGGGGTAGTGAAGAAGACTTCCGTACAGCAATTCATTCGGCTGGTCGAACGTAAAAAGGGAACTGCTGCCCGCGGCCCGCTTCTACGTGCTGTCGATTACGCCGGTAGATGCCGCATTGGCGTTCGGTGCGTCCATGAACCCGCAGATTTAAACATTCAACGCAGCCGCTGAAGATGGCGAAGGAGAAGGGAGAAGACTACATTGACCTTTCCCCCATTTTCTGGCAGCACAAGACTCAATACGGTGAAGACGGCTCTCATTTCACGAATGCATGCTACCCAAATCCTGCTGGGCTAATGGAAGGAGTGGACGGATCTAGCTCATCAGTCGCGCGGTTCGGCAGTCACCGATACGAACGAATCCTACAAAGCAGCGTTCAAGCACTTAGTTGAAGTCGGTAATGTTCGCATACCGCTGCACTTGCTTCAGGGTTCCCTGGGCGACGGCAGGGTCGACAGGATGTTTAGATTTATAACAACAAAATCAGTCACATACCCTTAACAGGGGACACTCATAAGGCCTAAACAGTTCAGCAACAACGATTACCCATCACTACCCGGAAAAGGAGCTATAGATTAACCTGAGGGATGTCCGGGTAAGATATGGAGCAGTTGAGGGTTCTCGGCTGAGATCGCAGGCAGACGCTGCTAGAAAATGTCATCACTTTTATTCTGGAAAATTGCATTGCTTTTACAAATTATGTTTACGAACTGCTGTACAATCTATATCATTAGAAGTATGACCTATATGAAACATTAACTGGCAATATAAATAACTAAACTAAGCATTCAGAGGAGCACTCTATCATGCGTTTTTTCGTGTGATTAGGGTTGCTCTTTTTTTGCTTGGAAAGGAGACTTTATGGTAGTCGTGCTTGCTGAAAAGAAGGATCAAGCAAAAAAGCTTGCCACTCCCTTTGATTGGAGGGAGAAGGATGGATTTATTGAGGTAACACCTTGTTCTATTTTTCCAAAAGGAGCTTATATTACCTGGGCACTAGGTCATTTAGTTGCTCTTGAAGAACCAGAGGCATATAACGAAAAATATAAGAATTGGATCCTTGAAACACTACCGATTATTCCCGAAACATTTAGGTACAAAATATTGAAGGACAAAGCCAAACAATTTGGCATTGTAAAGCGTCTTGTTAACCAAAAAAACGTTTCTGAGATAATTATAGGAACCGACCCAGGTAGAGAGGGTGAGGCGATAGCCAGGCTAATACTTAATCTGGCTGGATGTAAGAAGCCAATTAAACGGCTTTGGACGAGTTCGCTTACAAAAGATAGTGTAATGAAAGCTTTTCAAAGTCTGTTGCCTGAAGCAGTGAAACGCCCTTTATTTTATGAAGCGCAAGCTCGAGCACAGGCAGATTGGTTAATTGGCTTAAATACTTCACGCGCGTACACAATTGCTTTTAAAAATATGGGGGTAGATGGAACATTTTCTTGTGGCCGGGTCCAAACGCCGTTACTTGGCCTTATATGTAAAAGAGAGGAGGATATTGAATCCTTCATTCCAGAAAAATTCCATGAGGTGTTTGCGACCTTTAATTTTAATGAAAAATCATATAAAGGAAAATGGTTCAAAGGAGCTTTGGACCGATTAGAAAAAGGGAAAGCAGAGCAGTTAGCTAAACACTGTCTTGGTAAAAATGCACTCATTCGAAATGTTGAAACAGAACGTAAAGAGTTTAGCCCGCCTTTGTTATATAGCCTTTCAACCTTGCAAACTTTTGCGAACAAACAGTATAAATTCTCACCAAAATTGGTTCTGGATATCTGCCAGAATCTATATTTAAAAGGCTACCTGACTTATCCAAGAACGGATAGTCAGTATATTACTGAAGAAGAAGCAAAGTTATTGCCAGAAATCTTGAACAATCTATCGAAATATCCTGAATATCAGCAGTGCTTACCAGCTCCTATAACCAGCATTCTTCACAATAAGCGGTTCGCAAATAAGTCAAAGGTTAGTGATCATCACGCGATCATTCCAACTGAAACCGTCCCGGATCTAGCAGCGCTCACTGATGATGAAAAAAAGATATACGATCTTGTCGTGAGGAGTGTCGTAGCGGCACACTATCCAAATGCAGTCTTCGACTATACAACAATTGTCACCCTTGTCGATGAAAAGTTTTCTTTTCGTACTACTGGTAGGCAACTGATAGATGCAGGTTGGCATAAGGTAATTCATACACATGATTTCGTTGACGAAGAAAATACAGGTACTAAGGAAATGTACCAACCGCTGCCGAGCCTGCAGCTAAATGAAGTAGGCAACGTAATCGATTGTCATGTTCACGAGGGAGTTACTAAGGCACCAAAACGCTATACTGAAGGGGATCTCATTGCTGTGATGAAGTCCGCCGGCAAGGAGATTGGTGATGAAGATTTGGAGAAGGTCATGGAAGATACGGAAGGACTCGGAACAGAGGCAACCCGCTCCAGCATTATTACAGTACTGAAAAATAGAGAGTACATTGATGTAAGAAAAAACTTAGTCTTTCCCACAAGAAAAGGTAGACTCTTAATTCAGGCTATTGGAGATTCTGTTTTATCCAGTGCTATACTTACCGCACGTTGGGAGCAAAGATTAAGGGAAATAGGAACAGGAAAAGCAGACGCTGCCGTCTTCATGGAGCAAGTTAAACTCCTGGCTAAGAAACTCGTTCAAGACGTTGCTACCAAGAAGGATTGGATCAATAGTAATATGATCAACAACGTGGCAGAAAATAGACAGCATGAGGTGGATAAGAGTAACAGTCGTGGAAAAGTAAATCGTTCTCCCGATCAGAACGGAAATGACAAACCCGAGGAGGAACTCGGGGCCTGCATTAGATGTGGAAGTCCAGTAATTGAGAAAGGAAAATTGTATGGATGCTCCACATACCCGAATTGTGATTTCTCGATCAGCAAGGTCATCCTGGGTCAGCCGGTAACGATCGAAGACATGCGCGCTCTTTTATGTGGTGATGTTACTGATTTAAAGACTGGTTTGAAAAAACCGAATAGTTTAACGCCATTTAATGCATGCTTGGTAATTGAAGCGGGGAAGCTAGCGTTTCGATACCCGAGCGTACGTGAGTTAACTCTTCCACTTAATCTCCTACATTCAGCACCAAAGCAAAAGAAAATGGCTAAAGATCATAAAAAAGAATTCATTCAAATTGAGAAAGAAGCTGAATCTCTAAAGTACCCGGGGAAAGTGGTAGGTGTAACAATTGGGCCCCGTATTACTCGCTATGAATTACTTCCAGCCAAAGGCGTAAATTATTCGAGCTACAAGCGATTTAAACATAACTTTCAAGCAGTACTCATGGCAGAAAAGATCACGATGCATATTCCGATTCCAGGAAAGAACACAATAGGGCTTGAAGTCCCAAATATTGAAATACTTCCTGTTTACTTACGGAGTCTCTTAGAAAATAAGGAGTTTATGGCACGTAGGACAGGGCTCACATTTCCATTAGGAGCTGACATCGAGGGGCAGCCAGTTTATGGAGACTTATCGAAGATGCCTCACTTATTGGTGGCAGGGACCACAGGGAGCGGCAAATCTGTCTTCATAAATTCAGTTATTTGCTCGTTGTTGTATACGTGTACCAAAGAAGAACTACGATTCGTTTTCATTGATCCTAAGCAAGTCGAGCTTAGTGCATATGAAACCTTACCTCATTTGCTAATGCCCATTGTTAAAGATCCTGCAAGAGCCGGAACAACACTCGAGAAGTTAATCGATATTATGAAGCAACGTTATGATTTGTTTGACGCTGCTGGAGTAAAAAACATTGGCGGGTACAATCAGAAACAATCGGTTAAGGGAGAACCACTCTTACCCTTCATTGTATTAGTCATCGATGAATTAGCAGATTTGCTTATGGTCGCTGAGAATAGTGTAGAAGACCAGGTACAGCGCTTAGCCCAGTTGGCCAGAGCAGCTGGAATTCACATGATTATCGCAACCCAGCGTCCAAGTAAACAATGTTTGAGTCCTGTAATTAAGAGTAATTTGCCTGTGCGTATAGCGTTTTCGGTTGCAAGCAGTCCTGATTCAATGGTGATAATCGATCAGCCTGGTGCGGAGGATCTTTTAGGAAAAGGTGATATGCTTTATCAATCACAAGATGCCCCGACTAGACGAATTCAATCCGCTTTTGTATCTGATGAAGAGATTCAACGCGTGGTTCGGTACGCCTCTCAAAATTGATATAAAAGGTAGGCATCGAGTTCAGTTAACTGCTTCTATAAGTAAGTATTATATAACGAGAAATCCCGTCCAAATTCTGGACGGGATCCACGACATCATCCTTTTTGGATATTTTCTATAAGAGGATATTCATTTCTTTCGTTCCTTAGAACACTCTTAAACTAAATTTGCTTAAAATCTATTCACCGAGTATTCTGAAGTCAACCAACGAAATCCATGTGTTCAAGGAAGGGGAAGGACCGATAATGATTGACTTTACATTGTATCCAAAGACTGCTGAATTGATTGATGAGACCTCTATGAATGATCAAGCAGATCACATAATCTTTCTGCAAAAAAATCGGGAAGAGGCAGCCCTCCTTCTAGCGCAGATGCATATGATGGCTTTAGCAGGAATGTCTGACAGTATTCCATTACGGAATCGATCTAAAGTCGAAACTAATTACTTCTATGAAGAAGTAAATAATTCAGTCCATGTCTTTGCTCAAGAACAGGCTCTTTACGATTTTGGTCTCACTTTCGACGACAAATATCAGTATTTCACACATAAAAACCCATTTCTTTTTAAATCAAACTAATCGCTTTTAGTAAATGATTGTTAGGTGGCAACGTCGAGGACGTTGCTTTTTTTTGTGTTAAATATGTATAAGTGATACAAGGGGTTTTGTGCTACTGTATAGGTGGTTAGTGAAGGGATTTTTTTCAATTATTAAGTACTGGTGATTGATAGTAATTACCTCTATGGTAAAATTTACATGATATAGTTCCTTAGTCATACATACTATTATGAAAGAAAAGGGAAGAAAAGAGGGAATAATACCTGTGCAAAAACATGAGGATAATAGAATTATCCCTCCCGATATTGGAGGGCGCCTCCGTAAAATTCGAAAAGGAAAAGGAGCTACCCTTCAATCTTTAGCAGAAGAAACGGGGTTCTCAATAGGAAAACTTAGTAATATTGAGCGGGGGGCTCAAAAACCAACATTGCAAGATATTGAAACTATGTGTTCTTGCTTAGGGGTTAAGTTAGATCAAGTAATACGTAGGCCATTAAATACAGAAGTTGTCGAAAGAATCAAAGCTGATATGACACTAGTCTCTATTTATTTATCGCTAAATTTATTAAGTACAGCGGAATCGCTCCTTTCAACAATTCATAATAAGGTAGAATCTCTTGATCTTAATGAATTATTACCGTCCGTTTATTTTTCTTGGGGAGACTATTATCTGAAAATTAAAGATTACATTAAAGCAAGTACATATTTCAAAAAGGTTATAAATTCAAAGGCGAGTAATGAAGAAATTTATAAATTCAGGGTTAAATCACTTAATGCGCTCTCAACTTTGGAATTTGCACAAAGCGATATACATTCAGCTCTCCATTTCTTTGAAATGGCAGAAAGGGTCTGTACAAATCCAGAAATGAATGTTGAGATTGAAGAACGGGTAAACACCTTTTTTAATGGTGCTGTATTGAATCTCCATATTAATAGATTAGATCATGCATTAAAATATTGTTATGAAATAGAGACAATTACTAAAGGGAAGATGTTTGAATTAAGTAAATTCATACAGGGTATCATTTTCTATTTGAAGAAAAAACCACATGAAGCAATTAATAATATCACCGGCTGCATGTCTTATTTTCGTTCCGAAAATGATGTCGAGTACCTAATTCTATCGTTAAATGCTTTGTATGTTATTTATAAGTCTGATCCAATGAATTATCAGCATTTAATATCAATAATTGAGAACGAGGTTGTTCAAGAGTTAATAGAACAGAAAGCACCCCCATATAGCCAGCAAAAGACTGTAGAGTTTTTTCATCTATTAATTTCTATGTTGTTAAAAGACCGAAATTTAGAGTTTGCCGAGAAACTTCTGCATCAAAGTGATTTACGCCTAGAACAGATAAATGATCCAAACCTATCATATAAAAGTTTTCATCTTTGGGCCAATTATTATCGTATATTGAAACATAAAGACAAAGAAATTTATTTTCTGAAAAAAGCACTAAAACAAACTGAAGAGGATTCAATTGAGAATGCATTGGTCCTTACTGAACTGGGTTTCGCACAAGAGGAAAAGGGACCTTATTTTGAGGCGATTGAGATATTCTATAAAGTATTTAGTGAGCAATATCAAACGATGCATCATTCACTTATTCCCAATCCACGGTTTTAACTGGGCAATACTACACCAATAAATCCTGGCATTTCTTTGTAGCCATTTCCATCTAGAATCTATTCGTAAAGGATGAAGAAAATGATAAAAGAACTGCAAGCGTTAGAAATGTATCTTGTTTCCATAATTGAACAGCGAGCAGCTATACGCAAAGAGTACATAGAAAGAGACAAAGAACTAGTGATCGAGATAAAAGAAGTTTTGAATAGAATCAGAGCAATTGAGGAAAGCGCACCTTCAGAATCAAAGTGTATGGTTGTGGAATCAACTGAGGATGGTAACACTGCCCACACTCCGGAAGAACTTGATAATAAGACGCCTAGAATCCGGAATCGAAAGTATAATTATGCTGCTGAGGTAGTCCCAAAAGCTATTTCCATTTTACAAGAAAGTGGGGACGGATTAAGATCGTCAGAAATTATCCGTCTATTAAAAGAAAAGCATAATCTTGAGTTTTCCAATCCAACAGTAGCGATAAACAGAATTATGTCCCTTACTAATAGAATTAAGAAGGAAAACAAAAGATTTTATTATGCAAATAATGAAGAGTAAATGACAAGCAATGAAAATCGTAAGCTTGCTATCAGCGCATCACTCTTACCGGCTTGAGGAAGATGTCTATGAAGAAGTGAAAAAACAGTTGAGAAGTTTCGTCGAAGAAAATAGGGTATTCTCTCAATACCCATATGAGGATCCAGGTTATTGAAATTGGGGTTGATAGGAACAGAACGAATGAATTGGGTGTCGTTTCATACGCGTTACCTGAATGGGGCTTATTGGCGCAGGGCTGCTGGAACAGAAGTAATGACGGCCACTCACGCCCTTTAGGTTATTGTGAAGTAAGCCTACTGTTCCTTAACGGACGGCATTAAACCGGATCTGTCGGCGCATAACGGTATTGGCTTGCTTGTTCGTAGGCGTAAGCGAGACGGAAAAGCGAAGGCTCGCTGTAGGCGGTTCCGACGAAAGTGATTCCCTGCGGCCCTTTGGTCGTATAGCCGCCTTCGGCGATGATGCCTGTCTCTGCGTACCCGCCCGGCACGGTAATGGCAGGATACACCGCATGCGCGGACAAATCAATCCCTTCCTCGTTGCCTAGGAACAGCAGCGCGTCCAGCCGATGTTCACGTATCACGTGGTCGATGCCTTGGTCACGGGATAACTCATGGTTAAGGCGCAAACACTTGGCGTACACCTGTTCAGACAATGTGTCGCTTGTTCCATTCGACCAGATCAGCTTGTCATGCCCATATTTAAGTGCGACGTCGCGATTCGCTTCGTTATAGGCTATGAGTTCATCTAACGACCAAACGAATGCGCCGGGGTCAGCTTTGGCGAGATAGTCGTTCAGTCCTTTTTTGAATTCGAACCGCATCACGTCCCAGTCCCACTTCGCACTCTCGCACTCTCGCACTCTCGCACGGCAACGATACCGGGTCTACGACGATCGCCCCGCGTACCTTGCACAAGGTGATCGCCCGCTCGATAATCACCGCCCGGGCTTTGTCCAATCCTCGATAATAATATCGCGGAACGCCAATTCTCGCGCCTTGCAAACCGTTCGCGTCCAAGAAAGGCGTATAATCCGTATACGCTATTCGCCTATTCTCTAGCATAGCCGCATCTTCCGGATCTGCCGCCGTCATGGCCCCGAGTAAGATCGCGGCGTCCCTGACCGTACGCGTCATCGGACTGGCCGAATCTTGGCTATGTGTAATCGGAATGATTCCTGTACGACTGACGAGCCCGATAGTCGGTTTTATACCGACGATGCCGTTTTGGGAGGACGGGCTGATGATCGAACCCGAAGTTTCTGTGCCAATGGCAGCGGCACGCAGATTCGCGGCAACCGCCGCGCCAGAGCCCGAACTCGAGCCGCCTACAAACAACTCGCCGGGCCCATAAGGATTAAGCGTCAGACCGCCCCTGGAGCTATACCCCGCCCACATCGTGCCCGACATGAAGTTAGCCCATTCCGTCATGTTTGCCTTACCAAGGAATACACATCCCGCAGCCCTTAATTGCGCGGCCACGGCCGAATCCTTTGGAGCGAAATGTTCAGCAAGAGCAACCGAATCGGCACTAGTATGCATGCGGTCACCTGTATCAATATTGTCCTTGAGCAAGATCGGGATGCCGTGAAGCGGTCCGAGAGCCCCGTGTTCCCGTCGCTCCGAGTCAAGTCTCTCCGCGACTGTTCTCAAAAATAAAGTAGTAGACTGACAGCGCCTGTTGTAGCGCTGTTTATTTTTTATCGGATGAGCTGCCTAGTAAAAATAGGTTTTAGACTAGAGGCTTTTGAGTTAGAAGTGGGAAGATGAAAAAGGAAAATAAAGTAGTAGACTGGTGGTGTTCTCCACGATCCTTGTTGCATAGGATTCCGTCGAGCTCCGCGCACCGGCGGCGCATCGATCCGGAATGACACAACCAGGAGCAGTCCCCCGGGCGACTGACGCGATCGTTATTGCAGGAGTGGCCAACAAGCAGGGCGGGTCCCGTTGAGCTCCGCGCGCCGGCGGCGCATCGATCCGGAATAACAATCTGGAGCAGCGCACCAAGGTGACTACCGCGATCATTATAGCTAAGACTTTATTTTCTAGTCTAAAACTACATTTTCACCGAACAACCAACTGGAGGGGCCATGCGGCTTTCCTGACGAGCGGGAGCGATCAGCGGGATTTCTGGATATGGCCTCATCACTTCTTTGCTACTAATAGGTGAACCGAAGCCAATGTTTGACGGAATTTAGGAGTGGAACCAGCAGGTCGTATAATAATGAAATAACACCGCTATAAAAGAAGGGCCTCATATCCGATCCCAGCGGAAGATGAGGCTCTTTTTCGTAGATGTATTTTATTGTTGCACGTTTTATTGGTAGCTTATTCACCACTAATCATCAATCCTCTTAGTAAAATAGAATGCCCCCGCAGTGAGAGCGTTCTCACTACAAGGGCAGACAATTACTAGCAACGCTCTACCAATCAGGTTCGGCACTGTTAAGTATTACTTTGTGCTCGTTAAGATGCGTTGTTAACAGTGGCGTTACGGTGAATAGGAAAGCAAAGGTGAATATAAGCAGCTTCTTTTTCACAGGCTGTACCTCCCTTATTCCGTTTTTAATCATTATGACAGAATTTCTCAATAATTTCCATGTCTTCTATTGAAATCTCCTTCTGAAGCTGTCGATGATACTTTAATAAGAGTCCTAAGCATTCGAGCACTTTATCAGCCGCCCCCAGCTGCCGATAGTAACTCATACTATGTAGGAGGCTATCAAAACCGTCCTCAACGCATCCTATCGTGAGCTGACACACACCTTTTCGCTTGTAGTATCGTGCAGCCTGCTTGATCCGGTAGGGATGAGAGAGAATGTCCTCGAATAGAAATTGATCCTCTGAGTCGATCAGGTCTTTTATTAGAGCTTCATCGCCACGCTCTAAATAGACTTCCAAAAGATCACTCACAATGCTTACACGACTGTCCTGCTGAGCTTCAGCCAAGCACTGCTCGTACAGGCGTATCGCATCCTCGTGCTGCCCCTTCTTTGCATGGAGAAGTGCTCGCAGATGATTCTTTCGATAGTCTGCGTATTCGCTATTTTCGTACTCCTTCAGGTAGTATTTCGCTAGTATCAGATCGTCCAACCTCAGGTATGAATTGACAATTGAAATGAGAGCAGAAGCTTTAGGTTTATTGTCAGTGTCATCTTCGCGAATCCCTTTTCTACAAAAATCTATACTTTCCGCATAGTATCCTAAGATGTACGCATGTGTCCCCATACGATAGTTATAAGTAATACGTTCCACTGGCTGCAGGTACTCGATATAATGTAGCAATTCTTTTCCTCGGCGGAAAGTTTCATCAAATCGCGAGAAATCGTCCCTTTCTAACATATATCGCTCATAGAGGCATTTACCCAAGTAGAAAGGAATGCCGCGTTTTCTCGTATGATCAATTATTATGTCGTACAAGGCCAGTATAGTGTCGCGATCTTCTATTTCGTGTACTACCTGAAGCAAATGGTCTAACGCAAAGAATGTGTCTATTTTTGTAGACTCCAGTAACTTTTGAGCGGCTTGTCGTACCAGCGTTTTGCTGTTTAGAGTGATAGCCTCTTTTAAAAGTAATTGAATCGATGTAGGTCTTTCGGTTGTACCTAAGTAGCTGGCGATCACATCGACATACGGAATTTCGAGAGTTATTGCGATCTTTTTCCACTGAGAGAACCCTGGTTGTCTTGTTTCCCCTGACTCGATTTTTGAAAGTGTTGTCTTGCCAATACCTGTACGCTCTGCAAGCTCACTCAACGATATATTTTCCCGTTGTCGGTAGGCAAGGAGTAATGCTCCAATTTCTTCCGTAAACATTGGAAGCCTCCTAAAAAAATTTATCGTTTTTAATTTTTTTAATAATAACACATTCGTAAATATTTGGTAATACTTACCTGTACGAAAAATGTAGATTATTGAAATCTTGCATATAGGTTAGTTGAAAGTGTATGGATTTTTAGGGAGGGTTATTATTCTTTGGATGGAGCTACGACCGGGTGTACTCTAAATTAACAAATCATGCAGGACGATAGTTACGTCTGGCTACCACCTACTGATGCGATAGGTATATACTGCGCTTGGTGACAAAATAGAAATACTCTTATTGGGATAAAATCGAGAAGAAGGAAAATATTTACACAAACATGAACTTTTTGTAAAATATAGCAAATTTAGTGTTTTCTTGTGTTATTACTAAGGAGGAGTAGATTTAATATGGGGGAAGACACGATAGTTCGACGATCATTACGTTCTGAGATTCAAAAAAACGTAAAAGAGAATGGATTTACGCTTAGCAAACTAAGTGAATTGAGCGGTATTAGTACGGGACATTTGAGTGAGATGCTAAATAGCAATCCGCCGCGTGCCATAACGGTGAACCAGTTGGATGCTATGGCTACCGCTTTTGGATTTGCTCCTGGATGGCTGTATGAATTGTATCCAGAAGAATGTTTATCTGAGGGGAAGATTTCGCGCCCACGATTGGTACCTTATTTGGTACGGTGCGCGGAGATCGGACAAAAGGATTGTATCGAAGCCGCTGTTTCTAAGCTATTGGAAAATCCGAAATATATCACCATTCTCTTTGCTGTAGCAGAGCAGCTATTTGAGAGCAAGAAATGGAAGGAGTCGGTTCCTTTCTATGAATCCGTGATTGACAACGAGAAGGATAGCCACTCCCATCAATTTGTCATTAGTCACTATCGGTTATTTCGAGCTGTACAAGGAACAAATTCCGAAGAAAACTGGAAGGCTGTTATTCGTTTTGAATCCTATCGGAAACGGCTCTTGGAGAATTATCAGCTGGATGCGCTGCTGCAACTAGCCAATGTGTGTTATACGCTTCGTAGGTGGAAAGATGTTGAAAAATATGCGGATGAGCTACGAGAATTGGCTACAATAGTCTATGAGGATGAGCTTCGCAAAAGGAACAGTAGTAAGTCCAGCGAATCATTCAAGGCGGAGCGTCATTTGGTTGTCTATTATGGACAAGGATTTCTGCTAAAGGCCGAAGCATTAAAAAGACAAGGATTTTATAAAGCAGCTAAGCAGTATGTTCAAGGTTATAGTGATCTAGGATGGTTTGAAATCATGGATGAAACGGGGCAACGCGAAGTAGAGAAATTTCGTGTTTGGGCAAAAATTAATTCGTATACCCTTGATCTGTTGGTAGGTAACCTTGAAGTCTTATCTGAATGTATCTCCTTTCTCGATGCCCATCCAGCAGAAGTTTTTCCTGCATTAGTAACAATCATGGAGTGTGCAAATAAACACAGGTTTGGTGTAGATGAGATATTAGAACGTTTTTCAGAATATTTTAGTTACACAGATGATAATCTGAACAACTTTAGTGTGAGTCAACATTTCCGTTTTCGGTATCAGAAAGCCATTTATGAATATCAAAGAGATCGATTCATAAACGGCCTCGATGAAACTTTACGGTGTCTCGCTTTAGCTGATAAAATGAGTAATCATCAGGCATTCAAACAATGTATTTCCTTATTTGAAAAAAATAGGAAGTATGCATCAAGGAGTCAGATGATTACCTATCATACAATTATCGAGGGAGGGACACAATCAAATGAAAGCAGCGGTACTCTCATTAATTCTGATGTTGGGATTGTTTAATCCTGTAAATGGGCAAATGGAATTCAAACAAGACAGAATTGGAATCATTCAATACGACAATGGAGTAGGAGGCTAATAAACTACAGAATGGCAGACAAAAGCATCCTCTTAGGGGCTTCTGCAAAAGTGGAGTTTTAAAAAACAAAGAATTTCATGGGGACTAATATGTCTCCCTAAACGCGAAACGAGCCCTTTCTAAAGGCTCGTTTTTCTTTTGTTGTTCTAAAAAAGTGGACTTTTGCAGGGCTCTCCTTTTGGGAAAGACCTTTTTGATTTCCCCATTTTTCTAAAAGCGTATTTTTTGGGGGACTATTGTATAGTTGAATTGTAAGAAAAAGGAAGGTGATAACCATAGGAGCGATTGCCTATAAAAAGGGCGTTCCACCCCTTCACCAGGTTAAAGGAACGCCCACAGGAGGAGCAGTTACAGCTCCTATAAGTAAATGTACCACGCTACCAAAAGAACGGGAAGGAGGAACTAATCAGGATATAGAACAATTGAAAACCATTGTGGAAAAATTACGGGAACAACTGGTGGAACTGTTTTTAGAGAAGAATGATTTGTTGCATGAAGACGTTGTGGAATTAAGCCAACGATTGGATCAATACATTCTAGTCATTCAGTCAAAAATGATGAAGAAAGAATGTGAGCAAGTGTAGTAAGGGAAAATCTAGCGTCATCCCTCTTAGAACAGGTAGATTCATAGTAGAAAAACATGTAAAAGAACGCACCAAATTAAATGTTAGGAGGATCATTAAGTGAAGAAATACTTACTAACTTTACTCGCTTTCACTGTGCTATTAATAAGTCCATCTGGTTCGTATGCGGAAAATTCTAAGGACAACATCGAAGAAAGAATAGAAAGAGGTGAACTAAAAAAACTTCCTTCAACTGAAATTGAACTTACTATTGATTCTGGTACAGGTGAACTTTTAAACACAGAGGAACTTTCTTCAATTCATCTAGCAGCAATAGAAGAACTTGAAGATGAAACCGGAGAAAAACTAGACAAGAATTTCGAAATATCAGAGCATGATGTTCAGGAGTTACATCTGGAAGAAAATACAGACGAGGAAGTCTCCCTACGTTCAAAAACTGGAGGTTCAGGTGTTAAACTTGTAGCGGGTCTGATAATAGATGAACGAAACAAAGAAATCGTTTCGTATATAGAAATTGAGGATATCAATGTTGCCAGGGTGGCAATGATTACCGGGAAAGTAACATTGGAGTCTTCAACTAATCGGAAACGATCATACCGTGATGAAGATGTTTTTCACTACACCTTTACAGCTCCCGAAATAAAAGAAAGAGCAATGAAAGTAAGCGATCCAGTCAGTATTGTAGATACAAATTTTTGGCGGACTGTAAGCACGTCATTAGCAACATGGCCCAATGGGAAAACCGATGCAGACCATAAGGTAGGAAAAGAATTTTTGCTTAACAAAAAGGGTATCGAATATCCTAAGTATAGAGACGCTCATAGTAGAATAAAAATGTTTGAGCCTGATGAAGCAGACCTCGCTTGGCTTCCTAAATCCCAGCGAGAACAAAGAGATCCAGGAGTTAGGAAGGAATATATTAAATGGTATGAGAATAAATATGGTGTACCAAATTTTAATTGGAGCGATGTAGATATCCACCATATTATTCCTTTGGCTTATGGTGGGTACAATGACTTCGACAACTTGATTCCATTACCAGAGGATTTTCATAGGCAGGAAGTTACCCCTTGGTGGGCATCTTATGGTAAGTACATACCAGATGGAGATGACTACTAAAGCAGGAAAGGAGATCTGTTTTTGGAAGGAAATATTTGCTTAATGGCACTAGAGGGATTGAAAAGACGGCTTGATAAAGACAACACACTGTTGGTGCAAAGTCTACGAGGGGATGTGTATCAAGCAGCATTTTCATTTAATACTCCAGCAACTGATTCTGAGATAGAAAAATTTACAAGAGTTACAGGATGGAGCGTACCAGCAGATTTCCAAAAATTCATACAAATACACAATGGAGCTAGGCTCTTCCGGGACATAAAATATGGAGGTGGATATGAGCTATTGAGCCTAGAGAAAATTATACACAATCATCTTGATTATATGCCTAAACATTGGTATCCAATCTCTGTGAGCAATGGTGACTATATCTTTATTGATTCAAATCGTGTAAAAGAAGGAAAAGCGGATTATTTAGTTCGCTTTGATCATGATGATGACGTCATTCCAGAAAATGGATCAACTATGAAGATGAATTTTGAAACTTGGTTGGAAAGATTAATCATTGCTCAAGGAACAGAGTTTTGGACTTGGTAAGTGGAAATAAAGAAGGGGCTGTTTCAAAAGTCGATTTTTTCGACTGAGAGACACCCCCCTTTTTAATATCGGAACCCTTATACATCAACATTTCTGAGGGATTTCTCTAGTTTTCTAGTTGTTTCGTCCGCTGTGACAGCTACGCTAGTTTTGTTAACGTGGGAATTACGCGGTTATCTTAACTCCAATGTGACAATCACTGTTAAATCAATGGTTGCCACATTGTTTACATATATTCAAAGTAGTTTGTTTTAAGTTGTTTAATTATCTCTGTTTGAGGAAAATTTAGACTAATCCGGCTTTATAAACCAAAAACCAGTCAATAATACGAAAATAAAGTGTTAGACTGTTTTTTGGTTTATTGCACTATCGATCCTCGTTAGCGGAACAAAAAAGGTTTGAGTCTCTTTGTCCGGCTGCTTTCGACCAGCTGTCCCGACGGTCGGATTCACATCGGCAAGTTACCTAATCTCCGTACGTCGGCACACACAGCCCCCCTCCCGAGGCTGCCATCAGCGGACGCAAGCTGCCATCTCCCAGCAAATTTTCGGCTTCCTGTAGCGGTGCATGTCCGTTTCCGTCAACACGTTGATCACCCATCCGTCAAACAACCGACGCAAATCTGTTTCGTCAAAAAAACGTTTCCGCCGCCCTTCATGCTCGTAATAACGGGGTTCCAATTCGATGCCCTGGCCGGCACCGTAATGAACATCGCGCGTGGAATTCAAGCGGGCTAGCAGCAATCCGCCAGTGCCGACAACTCTCGCGATTTCGCTAACGATAGAAACAGTATCGTCCCAGTGAAAATAATGCAGGGACAAATCCGCGACAACCGCCCTCGCGCTACCATCCGGAAACGGCAATCCTTCCGTCATATCGAATAGGTTTGTTTCAGCGCCTGGCACATATTTGCGTATAATCGCCAACGACTCAGAGGAGAAGTCGCAGGCGATGACCCGATAACCTCGTTCCGTTAAAAACAAAGAGTCGCTGCCATATCCGCAGCCAAGATCAATGACCGGTCCATCTTGGGCCGATGCTAGCATCGGCTCGTATTTTTCCAGCCAAAAATCCACTTGCGGCTTGCCAAGATTCACATCGGCAAACACCTCGTTCCAATGGTCAGCTTCTGAACGTTTCGTCATGGTCAGATCCTCACTTTCTGCGGAGAAGAGCGTAATAATTAGATACTTGCTATCATTTTGACAAAAGGAACGGTAGCCACTCTCATAAAATCACTCCTGTTGCATAATTCTATTTTTTTGTTGAAAAAGATTGCTACCCACGCCTTCGCTTGGGCTACACCCTCGATCTTAAACACCTAACTCAATGTACTATGAATACTATAAAATTGAATATAGATATCTAGTGTTTGATGAAATAGAAAGAATGGGCAACTCTACATTGAATACTGTAAAGTCACCCATTCTGACTAGTTAAGTTAATCGCGTTTTGCTGACGGCACCATAGTTAATTACATGATCGCTAAGGTCTTACCGCTACAAATTTCGCATTTGGTTGGCGGTACCCCCTTGAATATTTTGGAGTTAATTAAAGATAGTTCGGATTAAACCGCAACTGCATCCCCTCAATCTCTTCATAGTTAGACATGATTTTTCTTGAAAGATTGGGGGGATTTTTTAGCAAGAAGTAATACTAGAAGTTTGGCAGGTGAATAGCTTGGATAATTTAGTAATAAATGAAGGGTGTTCTGTCGGTGCAATTAAACTAGGTATGCGCGAAGAAGAAGTGCAACAATACATTCAGTTATATATGGAAAAATGTCTTAATCCTAGAATATCCTTTCATAGGAACTTTCCTTGTGAATATGATTCAGAAGGAAGGCTAATTTATATAGAAGTTGTAAATGATTTGAAAAGACATTTCAACATTTTATTCAGGGATATTGATGTATTTAACACCAGGGCAAATCAACTTGTAAAGATGATTGACATTCTCTCTCCATATGATAGAAAAAGTGCACATGGTGGGTTCGTGTATAAATTTCCTGAATTAGGATTGAGTTTTTGGAGAGGCAACGTTCTAAGTGAAGAAGATATGGAAGAAAAGTGGTTTAAAGAAATGGACCCCGAGATACAAGAGGATGAGATGAAGAATTTGTATTTTGAAACTGTAAGTATTTATTCGATTTCTAATTCCCCAAAAGAGTGAGCTTGGTATCTGGCAACCCTTACCCTCATTTGCATGACCATCTTTGAGTAGGTTATCCTGCTGGGCGCGTACCATTAAAAAACAGAGGCATAGAGTTACCCATTTTTATACGTATTCGGCTGTTCCCCGTCGGTAATCCTTGACGTACAGGATACCGACGTTTTTTCTGTCATCCAGGGCATCCGCATTTTGTTGGCGGTACCCCTTGTAGAGCTGTTTAATTTTTATCGGATGAGTTGCCTAGTAAAAATAGGTTTTAGACTAGAGGATTTTGAGCGAGAAGCGGGAAGATGAAAACGGAAATTAAGTAGTAGACTGGTGGGGTTCTCCACGAGCCTTGTTGCAGAGGATTCTGTCGAAATCCGCGAGCCGTCGGCACATTGATCAGGAATGATACAACCAGGAGCAGCCCTCGGGCGAATGCCGCGATCGTGGTTGCAGGAGTGGCCAACAAGCCGGGCGGGTCCCGTTGTGCTCCGTGGGCCGGCGGCGCGTCGATCTGGAATTACAACCAGGAGCAGCTCCCGCGACTTCTGCGATCAGTATAGTTAGCTAATCAGTCTAAGACTTTATTTTATCGTCTAAAACTACATTTTCACCGAAAAAATGTTAAAGGGAAGGGAAATCTGTTTTGTTTAATACATCATTATTAATCAGTTCAATTATTTGTTCGATAGAAAGAGTGATGAGACCTTCACAAATATCAAGGTCAATTCCTGTTATCTTCACGAAAAGATCAATATCCTGAAGGTAATATTCTTCTAAACTTTCAACAGTAAAAACCCGCATTTTTCCACCCCTATTGTTGATTCTTTCATCAGCTTATTCAATTCGAGGTAATAATGAAATAGTAACAACGATACCAGTACTTTAACAGGGTGCAAGTATTACAATTGCTACTTTTATTAGGATTTTGTTTGGAATTGCCCCCACCAAACGTTCGTGATAAATCCGGAAGCGCAACCAGGAGACCGAGCTTTGTTAGTCCAGCGATGCCACAACTTTGTTTACTCGGAATATCATCGCAACCATTTAAAAATCGTAATGGGAAAAAAAGAGGGGAAGAACACACTTATTCTGTAAAAGTAACAGTCCGTTAACAGAATATAATAATCAGATTTATGCCAGCTCAGCATTGCTCTCGTCACTCTAGTTGTCTGATTGCTGCAGCTCGCCCGTTCGGTAGTTCGACCTAATTGCGGGTTTTAAGGGTCCCTTTTCATAATTTAAGAACTCTTTTTCGGCCCAGGCCACCTCCCGCCTTGCACGCGACGCCCGCCCACCCAAACTAAATTAAGTACCTTGGTACAATTAGAGGATACTCAAATTGAAATGAAGGTTCCTTAATTTAAGAAAGGGAAAGAAAAAAGCATGGCAAATAGGAAGAGTAGGGGAGCAGCACTGCGTTGTACTAGAATCAGATTCTTATTCTGTTAGCGAACTGTATGGTATAATGAAATGATGGAATCTTTTGGCATGGGGAATCGACTCCCCTACTATTTTTAAAGAGAGGTGGTTCCTTTCGTGAATTCAGACAACAAGAAAATAAATCAAATCGAACCGTCCATTATCAAATTTGGAATGGGAAATAGAGAGCTGCTCATGATCATGACTCTTAGAGCGATTTCTAAGGGAATTCAGACAGCAAAGGAAGTCTTCGAGGAAGTTATGCCATATTATCCCGGCCGTAGTCGTTCCATGGCGTTTCTTTATGAGGTATTAAAGGAATTAGAAAAGCGGGGATTATTGACTTCCTATAAAGAGGGGCGCACATCTATTTATTCTGTAACGGAAGCGGGGATAGAAAGCTTTTGGTCCGAGCATGAAGAGACGTGTGATGCAGTTTATTTGATCTCAAATTTTCTGTTGGCCAAGCTTCGTAATGATCCCGCTCTTCCGATGGAGATAACCCGAGACCAACAAAAGATGTTTAACAGGCTCATCAATGTTAGGGAGATGGTTTCGACCATATTCATGCGGGAATTGACCAAAGGCAAGAAATTAACCGGCAAGCAGCTGATGGACATCATTCACAATGACTATTCCTGGTATTGTTCCAAAGGTTACTTGTACGAAATTCTTCACTCCCTAATGGGAGCGGGTTTGGTCGATGCTGAATGGGATCATCCAATCCGACGAAATATGCTCTCTTACCAAATCACTTCATTAGGAGAAGAATTACTCCCTAAAGAACTACAAACTACAGTAGATAAATTACTTGAAATTCGGTTATTTATGGAGTCACTGGACAACCTCTTTAAAGCTGATAAGAAGGAGAACAAAGCTAATCATTTTCATCCATCTAGGGGGTTAAAATGAAAATATCCAAGATTAATGTCCATCAAGACTCATGGGGAGAGATTAATTGGGTTTCACTTAGAAGAGAACACGAGGGAGAAACCATTTCTGTAAAGCTGATTCCGGGAAACCGGTACCTCGTAGAACCGATTAATCCTCAAAAGAAGAAGCATCGGGGTCGAATTTGTAAGATCAATGGGTTTGAGCACAACCGTATTGGGGACCCATTGAAGATTCTTGTTCAATTTGAAGATAATAATCGACATGGCAAAGTATCGATTGATGATTTACTTGAACATAAACGAAAGCAAAAAAAAGAACGGCGGCCCGATCCCTTTGTTGCATTTCTTAAGGAACTGAATCATCCCTAGTAATTGTCTCTCTGATTCTGCAATTATATTTATTTTCGCTGAATTTGGAGAGATTTTAACGAATGGTTTAAAATAGACTCAATGGCAGAATGTGGCGTTAATTGAGTACATTTAAGCACTTAGCACTTCATCAAAATAAGACATAGGTGAAATAAGGAATCCGGAAGAACCAAACTACTAAAAGCTAATGTAAGGAAATAATTAATTTCTCGATTTCTGAAAAAGTACAGAGGGTGAACTTTATGCAATCGTTATTGGTCGTTATGCGTTCTTTTTTTAAAGGAACAATGATTCTATGCGTGTTCGGTATAGTCTTAAATCACTTCGGTAATGCAGGTAGCCTTTCTGGCTATATGGTCATGCTTATTGGGATGACATTGGCAGGCATTGGATTGTATTCTGTTGGTCCTGGTGAAGCGGAAGACAAATAGGGGTACAGCTATCCGATAAATTGGCTGTTTCCAACAGGAGGTAGACTTAATGTTAGGAAAACCTTTTGTATCTAAAATTTCAATTGGAACGATTACATCCAATGGAATACTAAGTGCATTGAAGGGTGCTTTTGGAAGAAATGATGTTGTTTACACCGTGTATAGTCCAGCTTCAGAGAAGCTGTTTAAATCACTACACTATAAAGAGAGCTATATTCAATCCTTTCGCGATAGCTTATTAAATGTAGATTTTGAGGTGACCATACTGGATGATTCAGTTAGTTTAAATGGTAGATCCAAGAATTTGTTGTTCTTTATTACGAACAAAGTAAACGAAGACGATTTAAGAGAGATCTTAGATAACTTCAAAGACTCATTAGCTGTTGAGAAAGTTTATTAACATTACATAGTTGGGAGGAAAACGGCATGCTTACTGAAGCGCTGAACGGTTTAAAGAAGGGCGATGTGGTTGAGCATTCAAAGTGTCACCGGAGTCAATGGAAACATTTAAATCATGGGATTATTGATGATATCTCGCAATCTGGAAAGTCTGTGTATGTTGATTGGTATGACGAGAACGGAAAGAAATTCCACTGGGCAAAGTATAATGCTCAGTTGATCATAAAGCGTGGATTGAAAAGTTAACAAAGTAGTTATTGAAGTAAACGGAGGGATTTTCAAATGACGATCACATATAGGTATATCCGATCTGGACAAATTGAAGAATTGAAGATTGAAACACTTGATCGAGCTATGGGTTTGGCAGCATTGAACTTTCGTGAAAGCATCGAACCAATTGAGATCGTTGATGGAGATAGAATGTATGGTGTGGCGGAAATGAAGCAATACATCAAGGAGCACAAACTTAACTAAATAGTTATCGTGTATCCAGGAAGAATCGGACTGGATCAATCAGGAGAACAGCTGCGTGGTTGATCCGGTTTATTGACTGAACAGAAAGGAAGGTGGGAAAGTGGCTTCTGACTATGTTTATTTTAAATCTTATAGCATCGATGAAGATGGGTATTTAGCTTTCCATGAGGATAGCTCTGACCAATTCTCGATAGGACACGACACAGCCGCCAGTTTAATCGCAATTTTACGAACGGTGGTGCCTGACTTTTACATTCCTGCAATCGATCCGTATGAGTGTGAGGGTTTTCTTAATCCAGACGGACAGATAAAAAATCTCATTACTCCTTCTACCCTTTTAAAAGCTTCACAAATGGCCATTTCATTATTGGATCAAATTGAAAACCCACTCGACGGTGTTGATTCAGAGCCAATTTTTGATATAAATCATTTTTTTGGTTTTAGTATTGAAAAACAAAAGGAGAGGCTAATATACGCACTTAATAAAATCAGAGAGTTATCTAATGAAGGTTATTTCATCATTCACCTCAAAGATTAAGTAGTTAGCGTATCCAGCGGCGCGGGCCGATCCAATTGATCGTACAATCCTGGATACACAATGCTCATTAAATAAAGGAGGAGCATTGATGTCCAATCACTTATTTATATTTACCTTATCGGGATTGGGTCTAGTGGCTTTGATCGGGATTCTGATTTGGTTTTTATTAGCATATCCAACGTTGCTACTTCTGTTCTGTTTGGCAATCATGATTGGTTTAGGTGTACTTGGATGGAAAGCAATTGTATGGAGTGCTAAAAATCGGAATTAAAGGGATGATTCTTATGGATTTGATGGATGTTTACTTGATTTCTTGCGGTGTTGTATTTTCTGCATCTATGACCTATGTATTTTATAAAATTTTCTTTGTTAAATAACATATTGCTCAAAGAGATAAAAGGAGGCGTTAAAAATGTACTTTGTTGATGAAGCTCATAAGCGTAATTTTGTAACCTTGCTTGAAAATTTCAAGGATAGCTTGCCGAGCATTGAATATGAAGTTGCAGCGTACATTATGGCTGTACCAGAGATTTTGAAAAGGCTACCTGTAGATTCTTTAAGGTATCCATTTGAATGGGTGTATCTTTGGGAAGATGAGAACGATCCTGAAACCAAACGACTCTCAGACGCGATTTTTTATATGGATGATCCGTACAAAGAATTGGTCATGGCTGGATACCACATGTACAATGGTGAACCATTTCGTCTGAATACAGGGTTATATGTTTGGAAGGAAACACACTTTAATATATTCATTCAGGCATGCAAAATTAGAGGGAAGTTTGACTTTTGATTTAAACAGAAGGAGAGGATTATTCGTGGAGAAAAAAGCGTCTCTGTTTGAATTAATACAAGAATTAAATCCAGATCAAAAAATTGCACTTTTGGGTTATATTCTTGGTAAATATATGGATGACGAAAAATTTTGGAATTTTATTTCGGAAGGTGTTGACCTGTTAAAAGGGATTACGTTTGATGTGAATGGGAAACCAGTTGTTTCAAAAAAGATTGATTTGCAATAGAGCAAGAGTGTAATTCGTTGCTCATCGTGTATCCAGCGGTCAGACTGCTCATTATGTGAAGGAGGATACGAATGGGAAAAATGCCTATCACCGTTTTAGAGCAAATAAATGGAGTCATTTCAGATATTACGGAGAATTTGGATAAAACAAAAAGAGAATTGCTGAACTGCGATCCAGCAGACCCAAAAGCCAAATCATTAGAGCAGGAGGTCGCTTTTTGGCAAGAACGTCTTAACTTCTTACTCACACAAAGGGATAAAGTACAAGCCAGTGGGAAAACACGTTATGTTTACCCGTTCGGTACCATGGAGTATTTCAGGCAAGAGTTTGATGACGTGAAATACATTGAGGCAACGTTTATTTATTTCACTAAACGCATACTTGAGGTGACGGAGACACCCAGCAAGAAAGTCAGGTACATGGAAAATCTTATGAAAGTTTACAACGAAGTCGGGGAACAAAATGCGTAGGGAGGTAAGTCAAATGTCTGCTAAGAAGCTCTTGGAAAAACTTGAAAGCTACGAACAGTCGGCCTATGACGGTGGAATCGGCGTAGACTGGCTGGCAAACATCGGTGAGTTTTTTCACTCCGACCTTGCGTTGCATTTTACGGAACGTGCATGGATATTTGAAAGGAATGCTTAATGATGAAGGAAACACAATCGGATAGTGGTTTTTGGGAAGCAATTAAATTCAGCAGTAAAAATGTGTCATGGGAACATGAAAAAGCTCTACAGCAAAGAAGTAATGGTAAGTTGTCAGCTCGGGAAGCACTAGAAAGGCTAACAATATTGAGTACGGAAATAAACTGGCTGGAGGGTATTCTCAAAGAATCCGATCCGGAAAAAAAGATACCCCTATCTCTAAGCGAATTGTTAAGCGAGCAGCTACAAAATCGTTTGGAGAAGAAAAAACGGCTCATAATTGCTTTGGATTCGACAGAAGTGGATTTTGCTGAATAGTTTTCTTGTAATCAGCGGCCCGGATCGATCGCACCCGGATACAACACTGCTCATTTTGAAAAGAAAGGTTGGAAAAAAAGATGAAAGTATATGAATAGATCGAGCTTCTCAAAAATATGCCTCAGACAGCGGAAGTTAAGACAGACAACGGAGATTACTTAGAAGATCCAGAGCGCGTGGAAACAGACTCGAGAGGTTATGTGATAATTCGTAACTCTTAGGCTTTACATTTATTTCGTAAACATAATTGGAGGAAAAAGACCATGAATAAAAATGATTTAATGTTATTACTGCAACAAATTCAAAGCTTCGCACTAGATTCTCAGCAGTATGTACAGGCAGAAGACGAACAAACAGTTTATGGAAAGTTAAAAGCTATACAAGCTTTATCTAATAAAGCAATACAAGAGATTGATAAGAAACACGGTTGCTAATTTTTCTATTGTGTATCCAGGGGCGCTGATCGAATGAGACTGGATACACAATGCTCAATGTGATAATGAAAGGGAGAAATGTGCAATGGATATGAACGAAATTATCTACATGGGAATTAAGTTGGGAAATGGTGAGTTTAACAATAATGATGAGCTAAATGAGGTTTATCTTGATGTGGAATTTTTAGACGATAGCATGGCGCAGTTTAACGGAAATTGCCTAGTCATAAGACATTATAATCAGAGCATCGTAATTTGGGATAACAGAGGGAACATGCTTTATGAGTCAGCAATAATCGACATTCCGTTTTTCAGACGAGAACTATTAAAGAAACTTGTTGATTAACATAGTGTGTAGTCTGTATCCACCGGTGGAGCAACGCCGCGCGGATCGGCTAGACGCGGTGAATACATTGCTCAAATTGCAAAGTAAAAAGGTAGGTGTTACAAGATATGGAATCATCAATTGGACCGGTCATTCAATCCAGAGAGCCTAGAGAGCCTGATGACCAGGATAAGGCAATAGAATGGTTGGAGAGTAGAGGATATGAAAGAGTTATGGATTTTTCAAATGATGAAAAATCCAATGATGAAAAAACTGGTTGGAGAAGGCAACAACACTTTCTATCAGACGACGAGCTGTTCCAGCCTAGCTTTAGACTAAAAAATGACATAACACTTGAAGAACTCAAGGCTTATGTAATAAAAAAGGAAACTACAACGGTATTAGAAAATAGGCAAATTGATGGTCTGATACATGAAATGTTAGGCAATCAAGTGAAATGGTACTTGTATCCTTTTGGTCCTATTATTCCTGAATATACAAGGGAACTTAAAAATGAAGAAATAAATGATTTATGTTCCTTTTTTCGTAAGTATGGTAATTGATTATTCGAATTGTGTAGGTAAAGCCTGCACATGGATTTATGGCGAGTTAAAAGCTGTTACAGAAAAGTTATCACAGTAGTTAGCGTGTATCCAGTGACACGGATCGCTCCTGGTTACACTCTGCTCATTTTGAAAGAGAGGTGAACACAATGGGTTCCACGGCCGTTAAATCGAAGTGTGAACGTGAACCTTGCACGCGTGAGCGGTTTGAACTATGGAAATCCCCAATACAGTTCGACAATCGATGGGTTTGTAAAACTTGCTGGAACATGCTCTACAAGCAGTCGAAAGTTTCAAAATAAGTCTTGGATACAAAACTGTGTATTCAAATCAGAGTGGACGGTGGGACATATACATGGCAAAAATTCGAGAGGTTTCAAAATTACTTAGTAGGGCAGGTCTGTGGGAAACAAGGTCACTGCAAGCCGCCGCGAAAGGTGATCTCAATAGAGCAGGAAATCTTAGAACAAAGGCACTACAACTTACTGAAAAGGCTCGAAGGTTGGAACAATCTGAAAGCAAATAAGTGAGTCCTCAGTGGATTTAACATTTTAGTTATTGTGTATCCAGCTGCGCGGATCGATCGCACCTGGATACCCACTGCTCATTGTGAATAGAAAGGTGATTACTGATGGAATTGGTGGTTATAGTTTTTCAAATTGCTATTACTGCTGGGGGAGTTGCTTATTGTTCTGTTTTGATATGGGATACATGGAAACATAAGAAGAATTAACTTAACACTACAGTAATGCTCAAATGTTAATTGGAGGAGTAAATCATTAAGCAATTTCATATAAGCGACATATTAAGCGTAACTACAGGAAAACTTGTTACTACAAGACATGATGGAAGGAATTTATGACATCCTTAACCATTTGACAGGCGAGACTCTTTTCACCCATCAAATTCCGAGAGCAATGAAAGTTTGTTCTCCATATCTCTTACAACAGCATCCTAAACTATTGGTTGTTGATGTAAATAAGGTTAACGAGGAAAACTGGGAACAATGGATAAATGAACAAGTTAAAACTTTTGGCGAATACCTCCCCGTAGATCCGCTGGTCCCAGGAAGATACCAGGTAATGGAACCAATTGAAGAAGCGAAACAAATGAAATCTGCTCATTTTGATAAATCAGAGGGGAGCGAATGCGTATGAAGCAGTTTATCGAGCGTCATAGTGAGCAAATCTTGAAAACGATGTTTATGGCCATATTTTGTACTGCTATAGCTCCAATTGTAGCTTATTGGCTCACGCATTAAACTGTCTGCTCATTAAAGAAAAGGTGGGATATGAATGAAGAAACATACGTACAAGGGCTATGAAATTACTCGGGGGAGCTACAAGGGAACAACGGATGATTGTATTGACGGTTGGTATATTGATGATCCAGAAAGTACCACAATTGATAGACGAGGAAAAGGACATAGAACCTTAGAAGAAGCGAAAGAACAGATTGATGAATGGGAGCAAAAGGCCCAAGCATATAAAGAAAAAGCTGGTTACTAATAACGGTTATTGTGTACTTGGATACAGAATGCTCATTGTGAAAAGAAAGGGTGGATTTTGATTGGGAAATCATAAAAATAGTCCGTGGACCTATGAAGAGGCAGTGACTTCGTTAAATTCTTTCTTCGAAGAAAAACTCGGTAATCCGGATTTGCTTATTTACTATTTGTTAGGTCAAATGAAATCAGTGTTGAACTTTGAAAATTGGACACCTTCGGCAAAGGTTCAATACCTCCAATACTTAACAAAAGCTTATGAGGAGATTACGAAAGATTCGAGCTCTACAAAATAGTTATCGTATATCCAGCTGTGCGGATCGATCGTACATGGATACGCACTGCTCATTAAGTAAATAACGAGAGGTGAATTATGTATAAAAGTTTTCGGGTCAAACTCAGTTCTTGTATTCACTGTGGAGCAGATTATCAAAACTCTGGAAATTCCTATCGCTGTGATGAGGCGTATCTGGATAAACCGAAGATTTGTGGCAACTGTCAAATCGGTAAGCTTTATGTAATAGACGTAGTTAGTGAAATCTGTGTTTTGTGTGGAAATATGGTTGAAATAAATGACGAACGTAAAAATAAATGTCCTGAGTGTGAAGCTAAGTTTGAATCAGCCACTACAAAATCTAGATAGCACCATTGCCAAACGGATCAGCGCGATTAACTGAATGCTCATATTGTTAAGTGATTGAAAAGATAAATAGGAACTCTTAGGAGCATGTATTAGCTAAAACAAAGCTAAATACAAACGTGTGAAATCAGAAAGGGTTAAGAATGAATAGACATGAATTTATAAAATTACCACGCTACGATGAAGAAGTGTATTTCCTTCAAACGTTGAGACTGGATCATGCCATGGGGGGAGCTATGTTTGATAAGCTCTCAGAGATTCTTATGGTTGAGATAGAAGAAGCAAAGAAACGAAGTGAAGATGAAAAAGCAAAATCGCTTGAGCTCTTTTTGCAGCAGATTACAGAGGCAGTACGGTCTTATCGAGATTTCGAGGAAGATTTCATACTCAATCGAGTAATATGGACCAAAGAATTGACATTGTATATGCTTCGCAAGCGCTACGACAGCGGTCATCTAGTAAACTCCGGAAGCATGCAGCAAGGGGGAAAGGTGCTACGACGGATACTTGAAAAAGGTAGACGCTTTTTTGGAAGTTGGGATGAGTGCTTAGAGGCAGCGGGTATTCCTCCAAAGGATATACGAATAAGTAAGAAAGGGCAGAAGGTAACGTAGAATGCGCTACTATAACCAACGTTTTGCAACGAATGAAGAAAATACGATCTTACGCACGCTTCGGTCCGACTTTGGTTACAGCATCCTTACTCATCTTGTCGATGCGTTGAGTACTCCTCTTTTAGATGATGAAAGTAAAAGGATGTTAGATCCATTTCTTCAAAGTAGTAAACAGTTACTCGAAGTGTATAAAAATGAAAATTTGCTGTCGCTACAACCAGGTCAAATTCAAGAAATGCTAATGGAAAGACAGCAGCAAGGCAAGTCACTTGCTGAGCCGGTAATGAGGGAAGAGGAGCTTGTAATTTATGAGGCGATTACAAGAAGATACGACTATTACGTATTTTTAAGGATGTATAGATTTGATGCAAAGAGAATCAGGAACGAATATAACGTACAGCAAAGAAAGTTAAAGGCTGAACGAAGAAGAATTGACAATCAGAAATGGCTTGAGGAAACGTACGAGGAGCGAAGAAACCAAATCCTAGACAATATCAAAGCGCTTGCTGAAAACTATAAGGGGAAGGTGTCCCACGCACTCTACAGGAGGAAGTACCCTAACTCTGGATCGGCAGTAGAGATCAAGGAACTGTTTGGGGATTGGAAACAGGCGTTAAACGAAGCAGGAGTTAAAGAAATTATGGATAGGTTCGAGGTGTTGGAAGCTGCAAAAGAAGAGGGCCCAGAGATCGTACATCTTAAAGAGCAAATCATTGAACAAATCAGAGAATGTCACCTAGATAACGGTAAGATTTCTGCCAGCATCTATGAATTGTCTGGCCGTTCCCCATCCATAGAGGTCGTAAAGCGTGTTTTCGGAAAATGGACGGATGCTATGATTGCGGCTGGCTTGCCAACCAATAAGACGACTCATCGAAAAGCTGAAAGAAAGAACAAAGTTCATACAAGTCTGCACAGCGAAATTCACGAGTTAAAACTGTCTTTAGAACTGATAAATCAGGAACGTTTAGCTTTGCGTCAAGAGTTAAAAGACCGAGATTTAAAGCTTGTACAGGAAAAAGAAAGCATCCAAGCGCGTTTAGTCGAATTAGAACAACTACATAAAAATCCACTGTAAGAAGCTCTGGTTATCGTGACAGCATGTGTCAACGAATGCTTAAAGCGAGTAGATTGCGGTCGAACGCACTATAAGGATGGCTTTAGAAGGTTACACGTTCGTTGTGTGAATGAAAGTGAAGCCGAGCACCGCCAAAAGGAAAAAGAGCAGCGTAAGGCTGCAAAACAAATAAATAGAGTGAGGGGGAGAATTTTGACTGAATCGTTAATAAATGTTTCTGTAAATCTATTAATTATTTGTATTTTTTTATCGCCAATTGCTATTCTCGTGCGACTTTACGAACTAAAAAAAAGACGGGATCTATTCAAAAAATTTCCGATATCTACTACTGATTTAAACAATGAGTTTATTTTCAGATTGGTAGATGACGTCACTAGACGAATTGTTAAATACAAGCATTACGGGGATAAATATATGGATAGTGCCCTTTACACAAGATTAGTGACATTACGGGATAAAATTGCAGAAAATGGTGGATTGGATGAAAACGATATTGTGCATGTCAATTCGCTGTATCGTAATCTATCTCCTGATAAATAGGAATGCTTAAATTTTTTGTACGCTCTGTACCTGGATACAGAATGCATGCTCGCTAAGTAAAAAAAGTAAATTAATAAGGCACCAAAAGTACTTGGAGGTGTGAATTTTGAAAAAGGAAACACAACTAAGAGTAGTCAAATTCCTTTCAACTTATCATTTTAGATTTTTTCAAATAATGCTTTCTTTACTTGCTATGAAAGGGATATTAATACCAGATATAAATGGTAGTAAAATGGCTGCCATAATGTTATTAGTGGGCAGCGTAATAGGAACTATTGTATTTCAATTTCTAATCAAGTCGAAGCACGAACGGGTAGAAGTGGACTTTTAATTGAAAGCAGCTATGAAAGTATGTAAATGAATAGTCAGGGTAGAATCGATCTACCCACAATGCACAGTGAGATAAAGAGGGGTGCAAGAGGTGGAAACATTTACAGGAATCTTTAATCTACTGAGTCATCCAATTTTAAGCGCAATTCTCGTACCGTTGTGTCTTACAGTTGGTATTTTTACGGTTAGAAAAAGCAATAGAGTACATAATCCCAAAAGATCATTATTCATCTTTTTCTGTGGGTCATTGAATATCATGATATCTGCAGTGATCTTGTTTAATTTGATTAAGGTAGAGGCGGAAACATTTAAAGGAATCTTCAATCTACTGAGTCATCCAATACTAAGCGCAATTCTCGTACCGTTGTGTCTTACAGTTGGTATTTTTACGGTTAGAAAAAGCAATAGAGTACATAATCCC
>NZ_JBFEFW010000022.1:0-105332 GCF_047229145.1 Brevibacillus jepli | reverse complement strand
ATTAAATGATATCACAAGTACAGAGAAGATTTTAAAAAACTTGACAAACTATTAGCTGGTTTTCTCCTGTTTCCTCTGTGAGCTGCTTGCTGTTCTCCTGCTATCATTCGGGTAAATCTGGAGGCTAATGAAAAAAAGAGAGAGAATCATTGTTCTCTCCCTCCTGAATTCACTTTCAAATCTGATCACCAAAGCCACGTTAGAAGAAGTGCATTTCCAGTCATAGCGCCTCTGGAGCCCAACCTAGCGCAGGAATGAATAGCGGGGAATTTCAGCTTCACTTTATGAAATCCTTCTTCGAAACTTCTACGTTTGAAGCGCTCCCGGTATTTATTCCGAAGCGGGCAGTCAATCTCCCCTTGCGGGGCGGAGGCCGAAGCGTAGACTGGAAATGCACTTCTTCTCCACTACAGCTATTCCTCAAACCGCACCATTTCCAAATTGGTTTTCTTGACCTTCACCAAGTACAACAAATAGATCAAGCCAACAAGGGTCCAGAGCAACCCGAGCATCATGGACGTTGCTTCGAGGTTGATCCACAGGAAGGCGATGAACGTTGTACCGATAAACGGCGACAGCACGAAGCCCCACCAATGCTTGATATGCTTGTTCTTTTGTTTGCGGAAATAGTACGCCATTACACTGATGTTCACGAAGCTAAAGGCGATCAGCGCTCCGAAGTTAATAAAGGACGTAGCGGTAAGTAAATCCATATATAAAGCGAACAGCATCAACGCACCAACCAACAAAACGTTGAGCAGCGGTGTTCTCAGCTTCGGATGTACATAGCCGAACCAGCGTCGCGGCAAAAATCCGTCCCGTCCCATTGCGTACAGCAAGCGTGTGACACTCGTGACTGATACGAGTCCGGATGCCAGCGTCGAAGACAAAGCAGCAGCCAGAAACACCAATTGAAAAATCGTCCCTCCGATAAACAAAGCAATCTCCGCAGAGGCCGCTTCTGGATCAGACAATACCGAAACATCAGGAAATAATGATTGCATGAAATAAGATGCCGTAATAAATAGCGCTCCTCCTGCGAGTGCTACAAGCATAATCCCGCGAGGAATCGTCTTTTTCGCATCGACAGTTTCTTCCGTTAGCGTGGTTACCGCATCAAAGCCAAGGAAGGAGAAACAAAGAATCGACGCACCGGAAAGCAGTGCAATCACTGACAGGTCCGGCGATACAAATGGACGCAGATTAAATACATGGCCGAGCCCATCGCCTTGCATAAGCCCGCGAATCGCCAAGCCGGCAAAAAGAATGACGACCACTACTTGAAATAGAACGAGAATCGAGTTGACGGATGCGGTCACCGTGACGCGAAATACGTTTAACCCCGTCACCAAAACAATGAATCCGATAATCCACCACGCGGTCGATACGTCAGGAAACACGGACGATAGGTATACCCCAGTCAACAGGGCATTGATCATCGGTAAAAACAAATAATCCAGCAAGGACGCCCATCCTACCAAAAATCCTGCATACGGATGGATCGTTTGCTGCGTATACGTATACGCGGTCCCTGCTGATGGGAATAGCCGCACCATCTTTCCGTAGCTTGCCGCCGTAAACAGGATCGCAAGAAGTGTAACTGCATACGCAGCAGGAACATGCCCTCCCGTTTCTCCAGAAACTATGCCAAAGGTGTCAAAAACGGCCATCGGGGCCATGTAGCCCAGCCCAATTACGACAATATGTCGCAACTTCAAACTACGTGTTAGTTCTGCTCTCCCGTTCACTACTCGTCCCCCTTTATTTGACAGGAATAATTATACACGCCAATTTATAATGACGAAAGAAAAAAGCACTGCTGCACACGGTTTCTCCATGCACAACAGCGCTTGATTTATACGAGTATTTCCTATGCTTTTGGCAGTTCAAAGGAGCTCTTCAACGATACGATACGGTTGAATACGAGCTTATCATCTGTCGTATGCTTCGGATCGACATTGAAATAGCCATGACGGAAAAATTGATATTTGTCTTGTGGCTTGGTTTCTTTCATGTTTGGCTCCACATAGCCTTGCAGCACTTCCAACGAATTCGGGTTGATGTTGTCGAGGAATGTGCCCTCTGCATCTTCATCATCCATAATCAATGGCTCGTACAAACGGAATTCAGCAGGAACCGCATTAGTCGCATCCACCCAGTGAATCGTACCTTTTACCTTGCGACCTGTAAAACCGCTGCCGCTCTTCGTTTCAGGGTCATACGTGCAATGAATCTCGATCACATTGCCGTCCGCATCCTTCACGACGTCATTGCATTTAATGAAGTAAGCATGCTTCAGACGCACTTCATTTCCAGGGAACAGGCGGAAATACTTGCTCGGCGGGTTTTCCATGAAGTCGTCCTGCTCGATGTAGATTTCGCGAGAGAACGGAATTTGACGATTGCCCATCTCTGGGTTCTCTGGATTGATCTCCGCTTCGAGCATCTCAACTTGTCCTTCCGGATAGTTCGTAATGACGACCTTCAACGGATTCAAAACAGCCATCGTACGTGGTGCCTTCAGCTTCAGGTCCTCACGAATGAAATACTCCAGCATTTTCTCGTCAACGGTGCTGTTGGCGCGGGCTACCCCTACTTCACGAGCGAATGTACGAATCGCTTCCGGTGTATAGCCACGACGACGGAAGCCTGCGATGGTTGGCATGCGCGGGTCATCCCAGCCGTCTACTACATTCTCATCAACAAGCTGTTTCAGCTTGCGTTTACTCATAACCGTGTTGGTCAGGTTCAAGCGTGCAAATTCGTACTGACGTGGTACATTCTCCATTTCGCACTCGCGGACTACCCAGTCGTACAACGGACGATGATCTTCGAACTCCAGTGAGCACAGAGAGTGTGTCACGCCCTCAATGGCATCCTCCAGCGGATGAGCGAAATCGTACATCGGATAGATGCACCATTTGTCGCCCGTGTTGTGATGCGTCGCATGAGAGATACGATACAGAACCGGATCACGCATGTTGAAGTTCTGAGAGGCCATATCGATTTTCGCACGCAGCACCTTTTCTCCGTCCTTGAATTCCCCTTGGCGCATCCGTGCAAACAGGTCCAGGTTTTCCTCCACAGATCGGTTGCGGAACGGACTATCTGTGCCTGCCTCTGTCCATGTTCCACGCATTTTACGCATGTCTTCGGCAGACAGATCGTCTACGTAAGCCAGACCTTTTTTAATCAACAGCACCGCACGGTTGTACATCTCTTCAAAGTAATCAGATGCAAAAAACAGCCCGTCCCATTCGAAGCCAAGCCATTGAACGTCCCGCTTGATCGCTTCTACGTATTCGATGTCTTCCTTTACCGGGTTGGTATCGTCAAAACGCAGGTTGGCCTTGCCGGAAAATTCCCGTGCCAACTCAAAGTTGAGGCAGATCGCTTTTGCATGTCCAATATGAAGATACCCGTTCGGTTCTGGGGGAAAGCGGGTAATAATTTCCTTTACTTTGCCCTCTTGAATGTCATCAATCATGATATTGCGGATAAAATTGGATGCCGCTACCTTGTTTTCCAATGAAATCAACCTTTCACTTCACCTTTACATTCCATAATACTGATTCTCTACCCAGAGTTCAACAAAATCGGGTCGTTGACCGACCCGCTCACGTCTCCCATTGCTGCCTCGTTTGCCATTGCGGCTTGTGATACAGATGAATAACAGAGTCAATCGCTAGGCGCTGCTCCGTGATCCCTCGGATCGTTTCCAGATGCTTCGGAGAAATCAGATGCAGCAAGGGCTGTTCAACATCATTAAAACGTTGGAAGGCTTCCGTTGCGATCCGATCCCACTGTGGATAATATCGAAGCAAATCATCCGGCATCACTCTGGAGCGGTCCGTGTCGGACTCTGGCAAACAATCAAAAGGTTCATCCAGATTTAACGTTCCATAATCATCGGTCAGTTCTTCCCCCGGCAAAATATCTCTCGCAGCCAATTCCATATCATACATGGTGGCGACACAATTCGCATGAAAGCTGTGGTTCACATACCGTGCCTTATCCCAGCAAAGAATGTATTTTCCGAACTGGTTCTTGAACGAATATTTTTGTACGTCCTGTTTTCGTAATGAGTCAAGTCTTTCCACAAATGCAGGGTCCAATACCTGATCCAAATCATCTTGTGCCCATACAATTGTTCCTTTGGGAATCAGCTTTGTCGCAAACACACCGTACCCGATTTGCTCGTTCCTATAGCGCAATTCTGTATCGGGATGCATCATGGCTGATGTTTCACTCCTTGGCGATTATGCCTTTTTATCATCATAAGCACTCCGATCAAAGAGGTGTGTATTTGCCTGCAAGAAATGTTGTTACCAAAATATTCCTACTATATACTGAAATCGAAACATAATCGTAAATGAAACTGGAGGTTGGCATAGGTATGGCTCAGTTCGATCCATTTCAAACTCCTTTTTTCACCCTGGAATCACTAGCTGAAGGTGTGTATGCTGCGATTGCAAAACCCGGAACCGGAGCCATGGGCAATGCAGGCATTATCGATCTGGGAGATCTAATCGTCATCTTTGACACCATGTATACGCCCCAGGCAGGGCAAGCCTTACACGATGCGGCTCTCCATCTCTTTGGCAGACCAGCATCCCTCGTCATCAATTCCCACTTTCACATGGACCACGTAGGCGGTAATCAAGTTTTTACGAACACACCCATTCTTTCTACTGCAAAAACACGAGCGCTCACTCTGGAGCATGTGGAACAGTTCCTCGTATTCGCCAAAGCACATCCAGAATACCCCGCTACTGTGAGACAAGCAATCGAGGAAGAAACGGACGAGAAAAAACGGGAGGAAAAGTCTTATGAATTAGGCGATCTCCTCGCAATGGATGCCGCTCTGACCACACTGGTTCCTACTCCTGCTACGATGACATTCGAAAATTCGCTGACCTTGCATGGAACGAAGCGTTCCGCAGTTCTCAGAGCCATGGGTACTGGGCATACCCCTTGTGATTCGGTCCTCTATCTTCCTGATGAAGGGATTTTGTTTACTGGAGACCTGCTTTCTGTGAATACTCATCCCCTTGTCATTTACGGGAATACCGAAGAGTGGATGGAGCTGTTGGATCGTCTTCTTCACGATTTTCCGATTGAAAAAGTTGTTCCTGGTCATGGCCTGGTAACAAGCAAGGATTCCCTTCCCGTCGTGCAGCAATATTTCAGTCATTTGCTAGAAAAAGCACGTCAGTTGCATGATAAAGCATCCATTACGGGAGATTCTACCCTTTCGCTCGAGACACCAGCAGCCTATGCCGACTGGGGCTATTCCAAGATATATGAACTCAACGTGAAGCATTTGTTGAAGCAGATGCAGCCACAGGAATCATCATAAAAAGAGAAGCCGTCGGGGGATCTCCGACGGCTTTTCGCTTTCTTCCTTATACGAACTCCCACATCCGGTCAGGATGATTCGTGCAAATTTGTACCTGGGGATGCCACGAGATGACTTCGCGGATATGCTTCGGATCATCCAGCGTCCACGCGATGACTTTGAAGCCTTTTTCAATCGCGGCTACTGTTAGCTGGCGAGTCAAGTACAGATAATCCATCGAGAGGATCGTGGCACCTGCTGCTTCCATCTGTTCAAGCATGAGCACAGGACGCCCATATACAATCAGGCCTGTCTGCACTTCTTGATCCAGCGTGCGAACGTGGCGAATCAAATCGTGGTCAAAGGAAGTCACGTATACCTCTTGCTTCATCCCATGCTTTTCCACAAGCGCAAGCACCTTTTCTGCGATACCAGGGTACATGTCACTTGTTGCTTTCAGCTCGATATTTAGCGTGCAGCGACCTTTTACCGCAACCAGTACTTCTTCCAGTGTAGGGATTCTTTCGCCAGCGAACTTATCGCCAAACCAGCTCCCTGCATCCAGCTCGCGCAGCTCAGCCAGCGTATGATCCATGACCAGACCACGGCCATTGGTCGTGCGTTCCAGCGTAAAATCATGGATCAACACCGGAACCCCGTCACGCGTCAGCTGTACATCAATTTCCATTGCTTTGATAGCTGGCTCTGCCAATGCCAGTCGAATCGCTGTCATTGTATTCTCAGGGGCTTTGCCTGACCACCCGCGATGTGCCATACAAATGTTCATTTCGCCAGCTCCTCTATCGTTTCGATTCTCTTATTTCTTCAAAAGCTTGCTGCCTTTTTCCGTTGCCACCTGCATCGCTTCATCTACAGTCGCTTGCCCAAGCATAGACCGCTGCAGTTCTTTTTGAATCACATCCTGCAATTCTTTGTAACCCGGAGCCATTGGACGAGGATAGCCGTATTGCAATTGATCTACTGCGACCTTGAAATTTGGCTCTTTTTCATAGAATGCTTTCATTTCAGCCGAATCGATTGCTTCAGTCGTGACAGGCATATAACCGGAAGCGATTGACCATGGAACAGTTTGCTCCGTGTCGGTCATCCACTTCATGAATTCCCACGCCGCTTTTTTCTCCGCATCGGTCGACTTCGCAAGCATCACGAGATTCGCACCGCCCGTTGGGGTACCGAAGGTTTTATTGGCTGGGAGGAAGGCTGCACCCATGTCAAATTTGGCATTTTTCTTCAATTCCGTCAAGGAACCCGTCGAGGTAAAAATCATGCCGACCTTTTGATTGAGGAAGTCTTGCTCCGCTACATCCCACGCGTTGTAGTTCTCTCCTGGAGGGTTCTTCATGATGCCTTCCTTCACCATTTTGGACCAGAGCTCAAGCGGTGCTTTTCCTGCTTCGTTGTTGATGGTCAGCTCCTTGCCGTCCTCGCTCAGGATGCTCCCGCCGCCTTGGAAAACAAGTGCTTCGTAGAACCAGATATCAATTGGTGTTGAGAAGCCGTACCGGGTAGTTTTGTCTCCTTCTTTCTTGCTCAGCTTTTGCGAGAAGCTGACGAGTTCATCCCATGTTTTCGGACCATTTGGATCAAGGCCCGCCTCTTTCAGCATGTCGCGGTTGATGTACAGGAGTGGAGTGGAACGGTTAAATGGTACTGCGTATAATTTGTCATTCCAATAAGAGTTTTTCATGAGACCTGGAATGTACTTCTTTTCATCCCCTTGCGAATAGGGAGTCAAATCTTCCAATACCTTTGCATCAGCGAATGCTGCGATCGAAGCGATCTCTACCATCGTGACATCCGGATTGTTGCCCGCTGCGACAGATGCCAGTACTTTGGAGTGGTTCTCTTGATACGCTCCTTGGTAGGCTGGTTTGACGATAATATCTTTATGTGTTTCATTGAATTTTTTGACCATATCCTCAATCGTTTTCCCGCGAACGCCACCCAACGCATACCAGAAATCAATTTCGACAGGACCGCTGGATGCTGTAGACGCAGCAGGCTGCGAAGTGCTTCCTGTACTTGAAGACTGCTCTTTGCCTGTTGCTCCACATCCCGCCAGTACGCCCGACAAACCAATTGCCAATGCACACAACATTGTTCCTGTCTTTTTCATCGATAACATGATTAGGTCCTCCCACAAGGTTATCTTTTATTTTTTATTTCGATTGATAGATAAACGCTTTGATAATATGCCGCTGAGCGATAAAGAAAATCACGAGAATCGGTAGAATGAGGATCATGTTGCCCGCCATCATGACGTTCCACAAGGTTCCGCCGTCAGACATGTGCAAGCTGGATATTCCAATCGGCAATGTGCGCACCTCGTCGCTATTGGTCATGATCAGCGGCCAGAAGTAGTCGTTCCAGTGGTAAATAAAGCTGAATAGTCCGAAAGTGACCAGCACAGGCTTCGCCATTGGGACCATAATCGTCCACATGATCTTCCACTCGGAGGCATCGTCCAGACGTGCTGCCTCAATCACTTCATCCGGTACCTGCATGAATGCTTGCCGCAGTAAGAAGATCCCGAAAGCGCTGGCTGCGTATGGCAGGATGAGCGACCACAGCGTGTTGACGAGTCCCCAGCCACTCAATTGCACGTAAATCGGTAAAAAGATGACTTGTCCGGGAATCATCAAAACAATCAAGACAAGACCAAACAACAGATTGCGACCGGGAAACCTGTAGCGGGCAAAGGCATAAGCCGCAGGCACCGCCGTCAGAAATTGCAGGATCAAAATTCCTACCGCAACCAGAATGCTGTTCCACGTATACGTAAGGAACGGACCTGATTCCCACGCTTGGATGAAGTTGCTCCACTCCCACGTCTCAGGTAAAAGAGTCGGGGGAAATTGCCTGACCTCTGGCATCGTTTTGAAAGCCGTCGAGGCCATCCACAGAAACGGGAAGACAAACAAGAAAGCGACAATCAAAAGCCCCATCCATTCCACGGTCTTGCGTGAAGCCATAACCACTCGATACATGCTGCTCCTCCTTTCTCACGAGTTCATCAGCGATAATGCACGCGCTTGGACATCACCAGGAAATGCACAGCGGTTAAAATCCCTACCAGTATGAGCAAAATGACAGAGGCAGCCGAAGCGATTCCGCCATTGTAGAAGTCCATACCCTGCTCGTAAATGTAGTAGACAAGCATGTTGGTACTATTGATCGGACCGCCCTGCGTCATAATGGCGATCGTGTCAAACGCTTGAAAGGATGAGATCGTATTGATAATGAGCAAGAAGAAAATCGTCGGCGACAGCATTGGTATGGTAATCCGCCTCAGCGTCCGCCACCACGGTGACTGATCGAGCGCCGCTGCTTCGTATATATCGCCCGGAATGCTTTGCAGTCCTGCAATAAAAATCAGCGTGTTATAGCCGACACCTTTCCAGATGCTGACGATAATGAGTGACAGCAAGGAGCTTTTCGGGTCAGTCAGCCACGTATACGCAGGCAATCCGACCGCTTCCAGCCCTGCGTTCAACAGGCCAAACTGCGGGTCCATCAGCCACATCCACAGCATCGAGACAGAAACCAGCGAAATGATGTGGGGACTGAAAACCGTCGCCTGAATAATGCCGTACACTTTAGCCTTTTTGTTCAGCCATAATGCGAGCAGGAAGGATAGAGTCAGGCCGATCCCCACTGTTGCGAAGGTAAAGACCGCAGTATTTCCCAGTACCTGATGAAAATCTCCGTCCACCATCAAGTCTTGGTAGTTTTGCAAGCCGACCCATTCCATTTGCTCCAGATTGATCAAAGACCAGTCCTGGAAGCTCAAATAAATGATTGAGCCAATCGGATAAAAGAAAAACAAGGCAAAGCTAATCAATGCGGGTGCCAGATACAAGTACGGACGCAGTCGGGTAGCGAGATCAGACCATGTAGCTGCCGACGGACGCACTTCTGTTTTCGACTGGCTTACACCCGGCAACTCCTGTACAGTTGCCGCTTTTCGCATCAGCTATCCCCTCCTGCACGTATCGATACAGGCTCTCTTCCGCTCATGCGTCCAACTCGTTTTCCGCTAACCTTCTCGAAGACATACATGTACTCCCACTGTACAGTAACCGTGACCGAGGAACCGACCTGCATGGCTACCTCCGAGTCCGCTTTGACGATGACCCTGCCTTTTTCCGTCTCAACGTGAAAGAGTGTGTCTGAGCCAAGAATTTCTCTGGATACCACCTGACCTCGTGCATTCCACTGATCTTCACTAGAGATGGTAGAGACAGAAGCAGGCAGCAAAGCTGCTTTTTCCGGGCGGAATCCCCACAGATGCTCACTCTTGCCTTCCGCCGAAACAATGTTCATCGCCGGAGAACCGATAAATTGGGCGACAAACAGATTTTCCGGCTCCTGATACAAGTCCATCGGGGCAGCTACTTGCATAATGTGCCCATCATTCATGACGACGATTTGATCGCCCATCGTCATTGCCTCTACTTGATCATGTGTTACGTAAATGAAGGTGGTACCCAGTTGCTTGTGCAGGCCAGTCAATTCCACTCGCATCTGATTCCGCAGCTTCGCATCCAGATTGGAGAGCGGTTCGTCCATCAAGAAAACCTTTGGCTTTTTCACCATCGCACGAGCGAGTGCGACACGTTGCCGCTGACCACCTGAGAGCTGAGACGGCTTTCGTTTGAGATAGTCTGATAAGCCCACGATTTCTGCGATTTCTTCCACCAGGACCTGACATTCTTTTTTCGAAGTTCCTCGATTTCTCAGGCCATAAGCGATATTGTCGTACACGTTCATCGTTGGGTAGAGCGCGTAATTTTGAAAAACCATCGCTACATCGCGCTTACCGGGTGGCAAATGGTTCACCGTTTGATCACCGATATTGATCTTGCCACCAGTCACCGTTTCCAGCCCCGCGATCATCCTGAGTGTGGTCGATTTCCCACAACCGGACGGACCTACCAGAACCGTAAAGGAGCCATCCGGGATGACCAAATCAAGGCCCTTGACCACGCTTTGGTTCTGAAAGGTTTTCGTTACCTGCTCCAACACCACTCGTGCCATCTTTTTTATTTCCCTCCTAGTGCCTTTGCGGCCAGCATTTCCGTAACAAATGCCTCGAAGTCGGCGTAGCGATAATCCGGTGTGGCGTAGAGCCATTCCTCTTGTCCGTACCACTCCAGCACAACAGACTGAACACCAGCGCCTACTGCAGCCAGTACATCATAGCGGCTGTCTCCGATCATCATGGCTTGCTCGGGCTGTTTACCGAGCGCCCCCAGTGCTTTTTGTACAGGTTCGGCTGACGGCTTGCCTCGCGATACATCATCGACGGTGACAATTGTCTCAAACAGATGCTCGATCCCTGCCATCTCCAGACCAGCCATTGTAAACTCTCTCTGCTTGTTCGTCACGATCGCAAGCTGATAGCCTGCTGCCTTCAGCTTCTCCAGCCCTTCTCGAATAAACGGAAAGAGTTTGACATGATCTTCATGATGCTCCCGTACGTAGGCGAAGTATCTCTTCAGCACTTCTTTTTTGTCAGGAACGCCTGCTGCGGTGGCCACTGCCGCCAAAAAATCATCAAACGATTCGCCAAAACGAGCGAGCAGCTCTTCTCTGCTAAAATGCCCCGGAGCGTACTGCTCTGCCGTAAAAGCTACGGCGTCCACGACCGCATCCCGACTGTCCAGCAAGGTCCCGTCCAAATCAAATAACAGCGCTTGAATCATGCATGAAACACTCCTTCCACAATAGGGGACTTCCGACTGAAACGGCCGTCGCTCCATGCTGCAATACTTCTTCCATCTGTTCCCGCTTGCGAATCAGCCCACCTGAAATGATCGGGGTATCGATCACGCTCCGAAATTCTTCGATAAACTCCGGCAGCATAGCAGGCATCAGCTCTACTGCATCAGGCTGTGTATCCTGCAAGGAAGTTAAGCCTGACTTAATCGAGTCGCTGTCTACCAAAAACAAGCGCTGGATCGTCAGCAAGCCTTGCTTTTTCGCCAGCTTGACCAGTGTGTTGCGCGTCGTCACGATTCCGTCTGGCTTGACGTAATGCGCCAGAAAAGCGATGCCTTCCCGGTCATGGCTGATACCGCCAATCCTCTCCAAATGCAAAAATACAGGGATATGCTTCGTCTTGAAGAAATCCACGTAGCCTTTGATCACACCGATATTGCCTACCGAGAGTACCACTGCACTCAAGCTTGCTTCTGCCGCTTTTTCCAGGTACTTCGCTTCTTTTACGGAAGCGATCAGCTTGTATTGTGCCAGTCTTGCCTGAAATTGTTCCTGGTTCACTCGCTTAAGCCTCCTTTGCCCAAGACAAAAAAACCTGCGACATGACAATGCCAAAGAACTCTCGATGAAAGTGCTTGGAAAGGCTGTCGGGGGTTTCTCCATGGCTCCAACCGAAGGGATGTGTTCACTTGTTACTTTGAATGGTACTGCACGAGCGTTAAGGAAGCTTAAAGGGAATGTTAAAAATGGGAAAAGATGTTGTTTAGGTATGGTTTACATGTGGCTGTAGTGGCGGGGAGGAAACAGGAGAAAACGCTCAGCTTCTTGTCCCACCCGCTGAGGGATTCACTGCCCGACTCCATGCAAAAAGCGAAACCGCGTCCAAAGTAGTCCTCTCAGGATGTGTTTCAGAGGTGGACGCTTAAGGGCGTGTTTCGCTTTTTGCATTCCGTCTCGGGCGGTGTACCAAAGATCTTCGCTTTTTTCTCCTGTTTCCTCTACGAGCTTTCCGTGTTATTAAGCCTGAAAAGATTGCAGAACGTAATCAGTTACGACAGAGAAGAATATTTCCAGACGTAGCGACTTGTGGAGTCCGACCGAGCGGAGAAGGGATTCGCGGACAATAGAAACGCAACGTGCCCATGCAACGTAGCGGCTACCACTTATGCGTTTCCCCGCGAATCCCTTCGGAGCGGGCAGTGCACTCTCCCAATTGGACGGAGCCTGGAGCCTAGTCTGGAAATATTCTTCTCCCCACTACAGCCACAGCTAAAAAAACACCCAGAACCAATCCGTTCTGAGTGTTTCTCTAATGTTCGTTACGAAACCGCAATGACTGCATCCAATGCGATCAACGCTTCCGCTTCAATAGCTTTTGCCATGACATCTGTGTGCGGGTTATACGAATCGAGCAGGTCTGCATCTGCATACCCGTCAATCGCCAATATAGAGCCTGCCTTCATGCCACGAAGTGCCCCAATGACGAAGAGAGCGGTGTTTTCCATCTCGACAGCCAATACGCCAGCTTTTTGGTACAGCTTGTGTGGGAACTCTAGGACCCCACTGTAAAAGACATCGAGTGTCAGCGTAATTCCCTCGACTACCTTCAAATCAGATGCGTTCGCACTCGCTGCCTGTACTAGCGCATCCACAACATGACGATTGGCGACAGCCGGGAAGCCTGCGGGAACTAATTGGCTGGTCAAGCCGTCCTGACGAACCGCTGCGGAGCTGATGACAAGGCTGCCTGTCTCGATTTCCTTTTGATAGGACCCGGCAGTTCCTACGCGAATGATGACCTGAACGCCGCCCTTCGCCAGCTCCTCGAAGCATACGGCTGCTCCCGGCGAGCCTACGCCATGGCTCACTACCGCTACCTCGACGCCTTTCCATGCACCCGCATAGCTGTGGTACTCGCGATTTTCCCCGATTTGACGATGACCGTCCAGCTTAGAAGCAATCAAGGCTGCACGTTTTGGATCGCCGCATACGATGACGCGTTTTGGCAGTTGCTCTGGATCTACCTTTAGATTCGTCAACATCTCAATCGAACTCCTTTTTCTCCCACTCATCCTCTGGGATCGGCAATGCTTCACCGGAGAACCGCTCTTCGCGAAACGGGTCTGCGACCAAGTGAAAGCCATTTTGCTCCCAGAAGCCGGGCTTGTTTTCGGTCATAAATTCAATTCCTCTGAGCCACTTCACGCTTTTCCAGAAATACAGATGAGGAACGACCAGGCGAAGCGGCCAGCCATGCTTGTCCGTCAGTCGCTCTCCATCAAAAGAATGGGCCAACAACACATCATCGCGCTCCAGATCAGCGAGCGGCACATTGGCGGTATAGCCATGATCACCGTGCAGCATAACGAAGGAAGCTCGCGGAGTCACACCAATCGCCTGTAGAAAATCACGAAAACGCACACCAGTAAACGCATTGTCAAAACGGGACCAGCGCGTCACGCAGTGAATGTCGCTCGTCACCGTCACCTGTGGCATCGCCATAATCTCTTCGTAGCTGAGTGTCACTTCCCTGTCTACCTCTCCGAAAACGCGCAGTGTCCATTCGTTCATGTCATACACCGGCACGTCTCCCTCATGCAAAATAGGAAAGCGCTCTGTCAAAATTTGTCCTGGCGGTAATCGTCTGGCAAGTCCCGGTCCCACTGGGGCAGGTACCTTCATTCTTTTGATCCGATCTGCCTTGTTCAAATCGCATGTCCCCCTGTCTTCGCTGTCAAAATGTACCATGAATTAGCGGGTGCTCTGCTGGTTGGTGCTTCCGATATGACTCTTGTTCTTCAAGAAGAACATCGCGGCAATCGTCAGCACATATGGCAGCATCGCAGTGAACTGCGTCGGGAGTGAAAAGCCCTGCAAACGAATACTAAGCGCATCCATCAACCCGAACAAAAAGCTCGACGCCAAAATGCCCAACGGATGCGACTGCCCCATCATCATCGCTACCAGCGCGATAAAGCCCCGGCCAGCCGTCATTCCTTCTGTAAACATCGTAACTTGCCCCAGTGACAGCTGCGCTCCTGCAATCCCGCACAAAGCGCCACTCATCGCAATCGCCAGCACCTGAAGTCCCGTCACCCTCAGACCGAGAGTGCGTGCCGCTACCGGATTAAGACCCACTGCGAGGACGCGGAAGCCCGTAACCGTCCGATAAAAGAACACATACAACAGAATCGCAGCCAAAAACGCAACATACACGAGCGGCGAATGACCAGAGACAATGCCTCCGATGACAGGGATATCGTGAATGATCGGAATCTCGACGGTTGGCAAGCCAGCCATATCCTTATCGTAAAACGCCCCTTTGACACCAAAGATCGCCCGCAGTGCAAATGTCGTCAACCCTAGCGCGAGAAAGTTAATCGCTACACCGACGACGATTTCGTTAGCCTTTAGCTTGATCGTCATATAGGCAAATAAGAGCGAAAAGACAATACTGACCAGCGCGGCAATCAAAACGGCCAGAAAGAGATTCCCGGTAAAGTGATTGCCGACAATCGCGGAAAAGGCACCGACCAGTACCAATCCCTCCAGACCGACATTAAAAATTCCGACACGTGCGCAGAGCGCTCCACCCAAAGCTGCCAACAAGATCGGCGTGACCATCCGAATGGTAGAACTGAGGAGGGACCAATCAAAGAGCTCCATGTGATTCCCCTCCTTTTGCCTTCCGCTTTTTCCACCAGTCGTAGCTGAACTTGGCAGAGATGAACAAAATCAACACAGCCTGTATGACGCTTGCTAGCTCCAGCGGCACGTCCGTATTGCGCTCCACTCCCATGGCTCCCGTCTGAAAAGCAGCAAGAAGGATCGACGTCACAATGATGCCAAGCGGATTCGAGTTTGCAAGCAGAGCTGCCATCAAGCCCGTCCACGCAAACCCCGGAACAGTCAGGGCACCGTCCACGAAACGATAGTGCGCCCCCAATACCTCGACGGTTCCCGCCAAGCCAGCCAGTCCACCACTCGCGAACATCCCGGTCAGCATCACCTTGATTCGATTGATTCCCCCGTATTGGGCGAACAGCGAGTTTTGTCCGAGCATCTTCACTTCATAGCCAAAAGGCGTAAAGCGAAGCACCCAAAACAGCACGAGAGCCGCGATAATCGCAAGTAAAAATCCTGCGTGTACACTCATCCCGGAAAACAGCTTTGGCATCCAAGCGCTTTTCTCCAGCATGACTGTCTGTGCCAGTGCCGCAGAACCCGAGCGATCCCGGAATGGCTCTGTCACCAGATAGCTCGCAAACAATACCGCGATATAGTTGAAGAGCAACGTAGAGATGAGCAACGGAATGCGATACCTGGCTTCCATAAAGCCCGGCAGCAAAGCCCAGAATCCGCCTACCGCCATTCCTGTGAGAATAGCCGCCACTATTTTGATCATTCCCGGTGCTGGCAAATAGATCGCGACCAAAGCAGCACTGACGGCACCGAGCACCATTTGCCCTTCCGCCCCCAGGTTGAACACCCCCGCGCGAAAGGCAAGGGATAGTCCCAAGGCAATCAGCATGATAGGCGTAGCTCTCGCAAGTGTAGAAGTAAAGAAATAAAAACTGCCAAAGGCCCCCCTCCACATTTCCTGATAGGTGCCCACAATCGATTCGCCAACTGCAGCAATGACCAGCGCCCCGGTCAACAACCCGATGACGACAGCCAAGAACGGCTGAACCAATGACTTAGATAGCTCTTTGATTGCTGCCATGAACGCTTCCTCCCGCCATTATCACGCTGATTTTTTCTTCGGTTGCCTCCAGGCGTGACAGCTCTCCTGCAATTCGCCCTTTATACATGACCAATATCCTGTCAGACAAGGCGAGAATTTCGGACAACTCAGAGGAGACTAGCAAGATCCCGTCTCCCTGATTGCGTTTTTCGATCAGTGCCTCATGGATGTACTCCATAGCACCAATATCAACCCCACGAGTAGGCTCAGCCGCAATCAAAAACGGGGTTTCCTGCCCCAGCTCCCGCGCTACGATCAGCTTTTGCAAATTTCCCCCTGACAGATTTCCTGCCAGCTCCTGCAGCTGTCGAGAGCCTGTTTTGATGGCAAACTGCTCCACCCAGCCTTTTACGACCTGACGGAATTTATCCCGCAAAACAACGCCGCGGCGGCTGTACGCAGGCTTTCTCTGATAGCCCATCAACGCATTTTCCTCGACACTTGAGAGCTTGGCCGTTCCCCACAGATAGCGATCCTCCGGTATATGCGCCAAGCCGGCATCCCGAATGGTAGCGACTGATTTGTTCGTCACGTCCTTGCCGCCTAACCGTACCGTTCCCTCCTGTGCCGCTCGCAGTCCGCTAATCGCTTGCAGCAGCTCGGATTGACCATTCCCGGAGACCCCGGCAATCCCTACGATTTCTCCGTGATGCACGGTAAAGCTGACTTGGTCGAGCAGCGTCTGCTTCTCTCGTACAGTGAGGTTCTCCACCTGCAACAGCGGGCCTTGATCCAGAGGAACCCGCGCAGAAAGCTCCTGCAATTCACGTCCGACCATGAGTCGTGCCAAATCTTCCGCGTTCGTCTCATCCCGCGAAACGGTTCCTGTCACTTTGCCCCCACGCAGCACTGTTATGCGGTCAGCTACCTCCATGACCTCCTGCAGCTTATGCGTAATCAAAATGATGCTTTTGCCGCTCTCCGCCAGGTTTCGAATCGTTTGCAGCAGATCACGTACCTCCAGCGGAGTTAGCACAGCGGTCGGCTCGTCCAGCACGATAATATCCGCGCCCTGATACAAGACCTTGAGAATTTCGACCCGCTGTTGCTCACCAATCGAGCAATTCGACACCTTTGCCTGTGCATCGATCGGAATGCGGTACTGTTCACTGAGCGCCCGCACCTTGTCTACCGCGTCTGCTCTTCGGAAAAAGCCGGCTTGCTTCGGCTCGTACCCGATCACGATATTTTCCGTCACACTGAATTCGCCAAAGAGCATAAAGTGCTGGTGAACCATCCCGATTCCGTTTTGAATCGCGTCCTCTGGTCCGCGAAAAACAACTGGCTTGCCATGTAAGACAATCTCTCCCGACGTTGGCTGCTCCATGCCGTACAGCATCCGCATCAGTGTCGTTTTGCCCGCTCCATTTTCCCCGACAATCGCGTGGACTTCTCCTGCTGCCAGTGAGAACGACACCTTGTCGTTGGCGGTAAACTCTCCGTATTTCTTGGTCATGGCCCTCATTTCCAAGCGATCGGTCATTCCCACTCCCTCATTTCTGTGTGTCCTTTCATGAAAATGGAAGACCGACTACACAGCCGTAGTCGGTCACATCCATCACTGTGCACAAGCTTTTTTACGTGCGTGTTTAGAATTTGTCTGGTACTTTGCGGGTGCCCGCTACAATCTCATCGCTGATCGCTTTCACCTTATCCACTACTTCTTGTCCAATAAAAGCGTTCAGAGGAGATTTGCTCTCATGCGTCACAAAGGTTACACCCACGCCTTTTTCCTTCAAGCCGTACGTGACAACACCTGGTTTAAACGTGCCTTCCACAAAAGACTTCACCGTTTCATAAGCTGCTGCGTCGGTTCCTTTCAATTGGGACAGAACAATATGCTCTGGATCGATCGTCGTACGGTCAACGTCCTGACCTGCTGTATAGAAGCCTTTTTCTTTTGCCGCTTCGAAAACGCCGAGGTCGCCTACTGCTGCTGCACCGTTAATGAAGTCAGCGCCTTTGGAAGCTTGCAGCAATGCCAATTCCTTCGCTTTTGCCGGGTCAGTGAAGCTTCCTACATAGTTCACCATCAGCTCTGCATTTGCATTCGTCGCTTTCAAGCCCTCTTCGAAGCCCACCGTCCATTTTTTCAGCTGCGGAATATCGAGAGCAACGACCATTCCCACTTTGTTTGTCTTGGTTGCCAAGCCTGCTGCTGCTCCCACCAGGTAAGCCGCTTCCTGCTCACGGAAGGTAACACTGCGAACATTTGGCAAATCGACTACGGTATCAATAATCGCAAATTGGCGGTCTGGATTTTCTGTTGCTACTTTTTTCAATGCATCCTCTGCTGTAAAGGAAGAAGTGATGATCATATCGTAATTTTCTGCTACCGCTACACGCAAATTCTCTTCAATCGCTCCATGGTCGGTAGATTCAATGGTTTTCACTTCTGCGCCCAGCTCTTGTGCAGCCTTCTTCGCACCCTCATCCATTTGTTGGAAGAATGGGTTCACGCCGATTTTCTCGGGCAAAATCAAGGCAATTCGCTTTTTCTCAGCGCCCTCTTGTCCTGCTGCCTGCCCCTCTTGTTTATCTGCAGGTGCATTTGTACCGGTTGAGCACCCTGTTGCCAATACAGCGAATGTTGTTAATGCCAGCAATAACTTCTTCATGATGTATCTCTCCCCATCCGAACTTTACGTTTTTCTCTATCCTATTAGGTAATGTACGGCTTTTTACCCAAAAATTCAATACTATTTACGAATATTATTCAATAAAACTAATTTATTGTTCGTTTATTTCTCCTTTCCTTTGCTTGCTACAACAAAAAAACTCTTCCCGGAGGAAGAGTTTGCGTACGGTGCCGTTCTCTTCCTCATCTGTCAAAACCATGGTACAGGTTTTGCAGGAATTGGCACCTTTCTGTTCATGCATACACATGTCCAGTGGTTGCCGGGCATCATCGGGCCAGTCCCTCCGCCGCTCTTGATAAGGTAGGTGAATATATTTAGTTGGAATGGAATTCATTCTAGCAGAATGGTTCGAAAATGCAATTCTTTTTTCTCAATTCCAAACACTTTTATAAGTTAATCAGGTTTAAAAAGTCGTCTTTTCAGCACCGAGAAATTGGCGAGAACCTGTTTTTAAACTACCTCTTACTGGTTTACGTGAAAGGTTTGCTGGAGACGATGAGACAAAGTATTCAGCTCGCCCAGCTCTTCTGTAATTTCACGCACTTTTTGATGCTGGTTTTCTGCGGTGGCAAATAGCTCTTCTAAGTTGGCTACAGATTCTTCGGTCACGGCCGTGATGGTCGACATCTCGATCGCGACTTCCCCGGAGCGTACTTTTACCCGGTCCATGCTGGAGCTTACTTGATCAGCCGCTTCCAAGAATGCCATCATTCCTGCACGTACTGCTTCAATCGATGCCACAGTTTTCACGGCCAGCTCGCGACCTTTGGCAACGGAATTCTCTCCATTGCTCATATGGTGTACCGCATTCTCACTTTCCTGGTGGAGTGATTTGAGAATATCCGTAATCTCTTGTGTAGCTGTCGAGCTTTGTTCTGCCAGCTTGCGCACCTCATCCGCTACAACAGCAAATCCTCGCCCATGCTCACCTGCGCGAGCTGATTCAATGGCCGCATTGAGCGCCAACAGATTCGTTTGTGTCGCGATCTGGTTAATGGCACCGACAATTTCCTCCACGCGATTCGCCTGTCGATTGAGCTGATGAATGGTAGAGGCTGCCACATTGACCGCCTGCACAATTTGCTCCATCTGTGCGGAGAGCTCGTTCATCATCGTGACGCTTTCTGCCAGACGACGGTTGTTTTGTTGCGATTCTGTTTTCATCGCGTTGGTCTGTGTCGTGACCGCCTCGATTTCCTGGTCAATGGATTGAACCTCTTCCTCGATCTTAACGGTAGAATTCGCCTGCGATTCCATCCCTGTGGCGACTTCCTTGAAGGCAACCATCATTTCATCTGTATTGCGCTTCGTTCCCTCCGCATGCTCATGCACATGATCGCTTGTACGATCAAGCTGCTCCGTCATTTGCTGGATGTTCATGAGCATCTCGCCAAGACGGCGCTCCTTCTCTTCTGCTTCTTGCCTTGCGTCGTGAGCTTTTTGCAAGGAGGCTTGTCCGGCGAGACACAGATAGGTGAGTCCCCCCACCATCATGAGAATAGCCACAATACGCAGAACCAGATTCAGTTCTGTGAATTCACCGCTAAAAATCTCGTATACGCCCGAATAAAACCCACCCATTGTAGTAGCGATCAGAAGAATTCCCGTAAATACGACGAGCTTCCAATCCAAATAAGCAGCCATGAAGCCCATTACGACAAAGGCGAGAAAGGCAACCTCAGGGTAAGCTGTGAAATGTTCGAAGGAAGTAGCATAATACATGAGTCCTACTGCCACAAGATAGCGAATGACCGTACTGTCTCTGCGAATGAAGTAATACGGTGACACGATAAGAGTGATCAGCAATCCTAGTGAAGTCAATTCCCAGAAGTTCTCATCAATCTGATAGGCAATGAGTCCTGCCATCCATAAATGATTCCATAGGATAAAAATCATAAAGCCTTCTTTGTCAGTCAAGGTATTGCGAATCAATTGAATCATAATTGCCCCCCTTTTTCTGGTAGTAACTGTTCAACAGACAAAAGACCTGTTACTTATGTATCGGATTCTCCCCCCATTATATAGCCATTTTGTTGCCAAATTTGTGAAAAAAGTAAGAACAGCCAAAAACAATTGCGAATAGGCTATTACCACATCTCATATGTACAGGAGGCAACGGGAGAAAAGTGGAACTCAATCAATTGCCAGCCACTGTGCTGACACGGACGATTAGCCGTCCGAACACGACGATTTACTATCCGCAATTGGCGGGGCTAGCCAATCAGCAAGCGGAAAAAGATATCAACCGGGCGATTTATCAAACGGTGCAAGGCTTAATTCACGAGCAGCAACGGGTCCAGGTACCGGGAAATACGCAAATGCAAGGAAGCTACGAAATCAAAACAAACGAGCGCGGCATTTTCAGTGTCGTGTTGAACAACTACGCCTACACGCCGCAAATGGCTCATGGCATGACCTTCCTCGGTTCCATAACAGCAGATATCCAGACAGGCAAGCTGTATACGCTGCGTGAGTTATTCAAGCCAGGAAGCGATTACGTCAAGGTGATTTCTGAAAACATTAAGCGTCAGATCAAGGAAAGAAGCATCCCGACACTAAACGGATTTACTTCAATTAAACCAGACCAAGATTATTACCTCGCCGACAAAGCGTTGGTCATTTATTTCCAGTTGTACGAAATCACTCCTTATTATGTTGGCTTCCCCATGTTTCCCATCTCGGTATATGAGCTGGAGCCGCTCATCAATGAAAAAGGTCCGCTTAGCATTTTGTCCGCGGACTAGTGTTCCCCCGTATTGATCAGCCAGGTGAGTGTCTTTTGTTCATGACACTTGTCTGGTTGTATTTGTGTCAGAAAATCCATTTTTTCGCCATCGAATAAACATTTACTTATATGTCTGGAACTGCTAGTATGTTAATGTACATATTTACTTAAGCAATCAAGTGTACGATATATCGGACCAGCTTTCCTGGAGGTATATATTCATGCAATATTATGGTCATCGAATTAGCCAAACAGCAAGAATATTCAGTAAATCATTGAATGGGATCATGGCTCCCATGGGATTATACAGCTCACAATGGGGTATTATTCTTTGCTTGCACTATCGTCAATCGTTAACACAGGTTCAATTGAGCAACTACCTGAATGTAGAAGCACCGACGATTACCCGGACACTCACCCGGCTGGAGGAGATGGGCTGGATTATTCGCTCAGAGGGCGATGACAAGCGTGAGCGCTATGTTTCCTTGTCTGCGCAAGCAATCGAACGGTTCCCGGAATGGCTGGAAGCTGCCAAAGAACAAGAGCAGGTCGCACTCCGCGGTCTTGATGAAGAAGAACTGGCTACCTTTAACCGCGTATTGAAGAAAATGAACGAAAACTTGAAGCCGTCTTCGTAGGACATAATAAATGACTTCGCCCAACTTCTGTTGCTGGTGAAGTCATTTTTGGTTAGCCATTCTTTTTCGTACTGCTGATTATTTCATGTAGCTCTTGTTCCAATTGAATCAGTTCAATCTGTATCTGTTGCTTTTGCAATTGTTTTTTCTGTTGCAGCACTTGTTTCTTCAAATCATTTGATTCTTTGTCATTTGATTGGTTGTCTGAAGACGTATCCTGATCCGGTTCCACCTGTCCAGTCGAGCCTATAGCAGCCAGGAAGGCTCCCAGAACTGCGATCCACCCGCCTACCGCTACCAGCTCATTCGCCAGATTTTTTTCGATCATCCTTCTTCCCTCCGTTTTTAGATGGACTCTCCTGCAAGTTCTTCTTTATATCTTGAATACTGTCTCGTAATTGAGCAATTTGCTGTTCAATTCGTTTGAATTGCATATCGTCATCGTTGTCATTGCCATTGCCGTTCTTATTGTTCCCATTGATTTGCTTGTTCAATTGGATGAGAGGCTGGATCGACTTCTCATTGTCGCAGGCAGGCTTTTGACTTAATCTGGTTGTTTTATCAATGGCCAGTATGACAAAACCAATCGAAATGATCCAAAGTGCTATTACAGCGGTATCGTCATCATCATCACAAAAAAACATAGATACCTCCATGCCAACAAAAGGTCGTGGTTTGATTATTGGCCCTTTCATACAATACGCTTCTGCCCAAGTCCTCGTGACATCCGGACCATTACTTTCCTGATGCTGTTCTATCATGAAAAAAAGGCCCCTCACCAAGCACAAGCGTGCCCAGCAAGAAGCCTATTTGCTTTTGATCTGATTCGTTATTGCATGCGTTTCGCGATATTGCGAGCCATCCAGACACCAGCAGCCCCTGCCTGAGCAAGACCACGCGTAATTCCGGCACCATCCCCGCCACAGAACAATCCCTTGATTTCTGTTTCGAATTCCTCAGTCAGCTTCGGACGTGCCGAGTAGAACTTCGCTTCCACTCCGTAGAACAACGTGTGCTCGGAGGCGATCCCCGGTGTTACCTTGTCCAGTGCTTCCACCATCTCGATCAGACTTTTCATCGTATTGTATGGCAACACGAGTCCCAAGTCACCCGGTACCGCTTCCTTCAGGGTAGGCTCCAGGAAGCCTTCCTTAATACGCGATTCTGTGGAGCGACGGCCGCGCAAAATATCGCCGTACTTTTGCACGATAACCCCACCGTTGGACAAATCGTTTGCCCGCTTGCAAATTTCTCTCGCGTACTCGTTCGGTTTGTCAAATGGCTCTGTAAACGTATGCGATACCAAGAGCGCAAAGTTCGTATTCATCGAGCCCAGCGCCGGGTCCTTGTAAGAGTGGCCGTTTGCTGCCATGACTCCACTGTGGTTTTCTACGACCACGTGACCGGATGGATTGCTGCAGAACGTCCGTACACGCGTTCCGACAGACGTATTGAAAATGAATTTTCCTTCGTACAGATGCTCATTGATTTCGCGCATGACGACATCAGACGTCTCCACACGTACACCTACGTCGACCTGATTGTTGTACATTTTAAGACGGCGTTTTTTCAGGATATCGGTCAACCAAGCGGAGCCGTCCCGTCCCGGTCCGATCACTACGTAATCAGCTTCGTACTCTTGGCCGTTTTTCAAGACGACACCTTTTACTTGATGACCATCAGCTTCTTTGACGGTAATGATATCCTCGACCTCTGTCTTGAACATCATGTCGATGTGCTTCTTCAAATGCTCGAAGATCGACTGGAGAATCTCCAGATTTTGCTCCGTTCCCAGGTGACGTACCTGTGCTCGCAACAGCTTGAGTCCAGCCGCATAGCCGCGCTGCTCGATGCTCTTGATCGTCTCTGTCGTCGGGTCCGTAATCGATTCGGTAGCCCCATGCTCCAAATTGATTTCATCCACATACTTGATCAGATCGAGTACAGTGGAAGGGTTGAGATAGTCTGTCATCCAACCACCAAATTCAGTGGTGATGTTAAATTTCCCATCGCTATAGGCGCCTGCTCCACCAAAACCGCTGGTAATCGAACAGGCCGGCAAACAGCCCGCGAATTCTTTTTTTCCTGCTGCCGGTGGGCACAGCTTGATCTTTTCTTCCAAGATTGGGCAGCGTCTGCTATAAATGTCATGCCCTTTATCAATCAACAGCACCTTGGCATTCGGTGCTTTTCTCATTACCTCGTAGCATGTAAAAATCCCTGCTGGTCCTGCTCCTACAACGATCACATCATACTTATTCATACCGTTCCCTCCTCGGAAGAATGAAAAAATTCCCGGCTGACGAATAGGGTATACCAAACCTGCCCTATTCGTAGCCGGGAATTTACGGTTCCCTGTAGAGACCCTCAAACCATATTTCTGAGGATATACGAATACAAATTAACTATTTCATTCGTCGAGCCTTTGTTGTTCGTCACAACAATATGTATAGTAGCTTATAAGGTGAATCAAGTCAACAAGAAACAACCTATTTATTCGTCTTTTAAACTTTATTTTATCGTAAACATGCCTTTACTATACACAAATACCAGAAAACACGAACATTAAAAAACGAACATTCGTTTTTTCTGCACAGAAAGCACATCTGTCCAGGAAGGAATCGATCACAATCAGGTAGAATAGAAAGAATTTTAAGAATATGCTCGGTCCATTATTTCTCTTAAAAAGGATGAGGCCTGTACATGCGGGATTATCGCTATTATCAGTCTGCCTTTGCCGGTGTTCCAAAGCCGTTCGCTTTCGTCGACCTGGATCTGCTGGAGGAAAATGCACAACAAATCTGTTTGCAAAGCAATGGAAAACCCGTTCGTATCGCGAGCAAGTCGATCCGAAGCGTTGCCATTCTCAAGCATCTATTGCAGTTGGACGATTGCTTTCGTGGTCTCATGTGCTATTCCGCGCCTGAGGCCTTGCACCTGTGCGAAGCGGGCTTTGATGATCTGCTGCTTGGCTATCCGCTCTGGGAAAAAAGCTGGTTAATCGCCATCGCCGACAAGATCAAGAATGGCCGCTCGATTACATTGATGCTCGACTCTCTTCCTCATGTCGAGCACCTCGAACAAATCGCCCGGGAAACGGGAGTCAGGCTGCCTGTCTGTCTCGATATCGATATGTCGTCTGATATGTTGGGGCTGCATTTTGGCGTCTGGCGTTCCCCTCTCCGTTCGTTGGAAGCTGCCCTTTCCCTCGCCAAGCGCGTCGCTTCCTCCGATCATCTCTATCTAGATGGTGTTATGGGGTACGAAGCCCAGATTGCCGGTGTAGGCGATCGGTATCCTCGGCAGTTTTTGAAAAACACCGTGATCCGACTTCTCAAGCAATACTCCGTAAAAGAAGTGGCTGAACGACGTGCCACACTGGTGCAAGCTATTCAAAATCTAGGTATATCAATGCGCTTCGTAAATGGCGGGGGAACAGGCAGCTTGCACCTGACCGGGAAAGAAGACGCCGTCACAGAGGTTACGGCAGGCTCTGGATTTTTTTCGCCCGGGCTTTTTGACTACTTTCAAGATTTTCGGTTTCATCCTGCCGCCGGATTTGCCCTGGAGATTATCCGCAAGCCCGCCGAACATATTTACACTTGTGCTGGTGGTGGCTATATCGCCTCTGGTTCTGCAGGGTATGACAGACTCCCCAAGCCTTACTTGCCCCCACAAGCAAAGCTGTTCCCCAACGAAGGCGCAGGTGAGGTACAGACACCAGTCCGCTATCAAGGCTTGGAAACACTGGAGTTAGGGGACCCGATCTTTTTTCGTCACGCCAAAGCAGGTGAACTCTGCGAACGCTTTACCCGGCTGTACTGCATTTCAGGCGGAAAAATAGTCGAGGAAGTGACCACCTATCGGGGGGATGGAATATGCTCACTGTGAGGAATAACGCGAATCGCTGGACCAATTGGACAGGGAATGTACAGAGTCGGCCGCAGCAAATCGCAATGCCGCAATCCGTCGATGAGGTTGTGCAGCTCGTGCTCGCCTGCAAAAAGGCACGTACGCGTATTCGGGTCGTCGGTTCAGGTCATTCCTTTACCCGGCTTGTCCAGACAGATGACTGCTTGCTGTCCTTGGATCAGCTGCAAGGAATCATCAGCGTAGATACTATTCAGCAAACAGTGGAGGTCTGGGCGGGAACCAAGCTCAAGACGCTCGGATACCTCCTGCATCAAGCTGGCTATTCCCAAGAAAACCTCGGCGATATCAATGCCCAGTCGATTGCCGGGGCGGTCAGCACAGGAACCCATGGCACAGGGATTCATTTTGGCAGCATTTCCACGCAAGTCGTGGGGCTGACAGTCGTGACCGCATCTGGTGAGGTTTTGGAAGTGTCAGAGCAAGTACGACCCGAACTGTTCAAAGCCATGCAAGTCTCTCTTGGTCTCTTGGGTATTATCGTACGCGTCAAACTGCGTGTCCTCCCAGCCTATCGCCTTCGCTATCAAAGTCGTCGGATGCCCCTCGATGAGTGCCTTTCCTCTCTGGAGAAGTTCAAAAGCGAGCACCGGCATTTCGAATTTTTTCTCTTCCCGTATTCGGACACCGTTCAGGTAAAATTCATGAACGAGACTACCGATCCCCCCAGTGGCAATCAACGATGGAGCTATTTGAAAAAAATGGTCGTGGAAAACGGCCTGTTTTGGCTCTTGTCGGAGAGCTGCCGCTTGCGTCCTTCTCTCACCAAAAGCGTCAGCAAGCTATCCGCCCAAAGCGTTCCCTCCGTCCATGAGAGTGGCTACAGCCATCAGCTTTTCGCCACCCCCCGCCTTGTTCGTTTTTACGAAATGGAATACTGCTTTCCAGCTGAGCATATGGGCGATGCCATATTGGAGCTGCGTCAGGCGATTGAGCAGGAGCGCTTTGCTGTTCATTTTCCGCTGGAGTGCCGTTACGTCAAAAGGGACGACATCTGGCTCAGTCCTGCATACGAGCGCGATAGTGCCTTCATTGCCGTCCATATGTACAAGGGCATGCCGTACGAAGCGTACTTTGCTCGGATGGAGGAGATTTTCGCCCGCTATGGAGGACGTCCACACTGGGGGAAAATGCACAGCATGACCGCTGAGAGGCTTCATCAGGTCTATCCGCGCTTGACCGATTTCCTCGCCATTCGCTCTGAGCTCGACCCTGACGGCTTGTTTGTGAACCCTTATTTAGCCGAGTTGTTCGGCATCTCCTGAAACACTACCTACACATAAAAAATGCCCCGACCAGTCTTAGAGCAGCACGGACAGCAAAACAGATGTACTTGGTCGATTTTGCCGCCGCCATAGGATTGTGTACAAGAACAATTGGATTAGCAGAAGCTAATAAACTTAAAGTTTCACCCGAGCCTAAGGTTGCTTTCCGATGTATTAGATGTGTCAGATGCTTATTTAGGTACCTTTGGGAATTTACCTGAATTGACTTTAAGGGAACGTATACTCCTCGGGAACATAACCGCAAGATTCCACCAGCGAAATCTATAAATGACGTTTCGAAGTTTTTGTGTATATTAATCCAGGAATAGAAACGGGCCTGCCCTTCGGTGTAACAGAAAGGCCAGTTCATTTTTACAAGTATTTTTTATTCGGACAGGTAGCATAGACCCAGTTCAGTTTAATATTATATTTGGAACGGCCTTAGACTTATCCCCTTTTTCCACAGGCTTCTGTAAATGCTGACCGAACTTACCAGTCGTAAATACATCACAGTTCTTCTATGCATAGCTCGGGTACTTCTGGTAACCACCACCTGTTTTCATCAGAATAATCTGCACTTAGCAGTTTAAATTGTCTTGGATCAGTTAATATTTCGTTTAACCTATAAGGTTGGTGTTGAAAGTCCCTACAAAAAATGAAACCAAGCTATTGTTTTTCACAATTTATGTAACAATCACACTTATTTTCTCGTCTTCATTGAGTGTATGTTAGTTTTTCAAATATCTATATAGGAAGGAAAATACTACCTTGAAAAAAAAGATGCTTCTGCTATTCGTGGCTGCTGTAGTTGTTGTGTTTGGAGTTTTTTATACCATGGATAAGATGACGTTTACCTCTTTTCAAGAAATTGCAATTAATCAACTAAACCAAGGAGAAGCCATTAGTATTGAAATCAAGCGATACTCTGATGATGCCCGAATATCCATAACTGATAAAAATAACACAGATAAAATATTGAAGGCTTTCGCAGGTATGGAACTTAAAAAAGTGAGCGATACAAAGCCAAGCGGAGCATACGCATTTAGAATATATGTAAATAACTTAGAAAAAGTCGGAATGGAAGTCCTTCAAGATAAAAACTACGTATGGATAACTCAAAATAATAGTGGAGAAGTCTATAAAATAGTTAATGACTTTGATCCAATAAAAACAATTGAACAGGAGAACCTAAATTGGGAATCACCTAATTAAGTAAATATAAAAATGGCTGTTCACAAATCGTAGACCCTCTAACATTATGAAATCAAAAACATGGATTTTTTAAAGGCTTTGAATAAAAAAAGGGTGCCTCTAAGTCGGAAAATCGACTTTTGAGACACCCCCTCCTTTTTAGTCGACCGGTATCCAACCGGAACCGTTATGAACTCGCAAGATGATACCTTTGCCTGTAATAAATCGAATAGTTTCACCATTTACATTATATTCAATAAACGGAAGTTCAATTTCCATTCTATTAATACGAGGGTTATCAACTAAATAGTCCTCCATGTACCCAAGTTCCCAGTAACCTGCCTTAACCATAGATTCTAGCGCATCTTTTGCACTAGGTGTGATACTTGCTACGATACCCGTAACTCCTGCTACAACTCCTGCTGGAGTACTCGCGACAAATACTAGTCCTAAGACGGAAGCAACTGCACCCAAAGCTGTCAACAATTTGGTATCACTTGGTTTAACAAGACCTTTATCGTAAACTTCTCGTTGTGCACGTTCAATCTTTCGAAGCTGATCTAAGTTGACAGTTAATTTAGCCGCATATTCTCTTGCTCTCATGTTTCATCTTCCTCCAAAATTTTATTCCAAGCTTATTTTCCGCGCGGTTATTCACTTGGTATTAATTAAAGTGAATCAAAGATGAAAAATAACAACCCGAATTCAAAAAATTATTATTTTCTTATCAATGATCGATTTTTTGTGCTATAGGTTTTGACGGCTCTAATCATCCGAAATACTATCTCTTGACGTATGTCCTCACGTACACTTATATCCGTGAATTTCAACGACTTCCGAATCTTTGGCTCAAATCTTTCTATTATCTCTACCATTGCACTCTCATCATTATTTTGTGCTCGCTTTACCAGTGTTAACAGGCTCATGTACTATCCGCCCCCCTCTAGCTGTTTTCTGAGCTTCAGTAGCGCTCGTTTCTTTGTTTTAGATACCGCTTGCTGGCTAACACCTAACAAACTCGCAGCTTCCGCCTCTTTGAGATTCCTCAAATAGAGAAGTGTAAGTATCTCCTGTTCGTTTTCTGTGAGGGCTTGAACAGCATCCAAAATTCTTTTGTCTGCTAAAACATCTTCCCACTCAAAGTTGTCCTCCCGCTCACTTTTGTCAGTGTCGCTAACAAGGCTGTCAACCACCCTCTCAATTTCATCTGTAGGCTGACATGCGTTGCCTATCTTTTGATTACGTACAGCCAACTCGATAGCTGTAAAACGGATGAGCGAGGAGATAAACTTAGTAAATCGGACTTCACCGTAGAATTCCTGAAATCTACTATCCAATTCATCGTTCCTCTGCGTATCGTCCGGCGAATTAACCACTCGTTGATATAGCTGTTGATTGTCTTCTTGCGCTAGAAATGCATCCTGCAACCTCTGATTAGCTACGTCTGTAAGTTTGATATCTAATTCTCTCCTCACCATTAGGATTATACGTTCGTATTTCAGGCAAAAAAATAGACGTGCCATATTACACAGCACGTCCCGAAACACTCTATCCATTTTACCAAACAGCCTATTTCTCCAACTTAATATTCCTGTAGTGCAAACTTTTGTAAGTATATGTAATTTTGGATACTCATGCTTTACAATCGAAAAAATCATCTCAAAAATCACAAATCCCCTCACCCAATTGGGGCTGTTGACAAAGCCTTAACTCATAGAGTATCAAAGGGACCCTGTAGAATTAAGTTCTATGCGGTTTTCTTTTTGGAGAGATATAACATGATGGGAGTAGATGGAGACAAGCAACCTTAACTTCACTTTTTCCATTTAGAAGATTATGTACAGAAAGAACATTTGCTTCAGATCGAACGAACAAGAGGGGGATTCGAAATATACTCGAATACTGCCTCTTTTCAGCGTTGGCCCAAAATATAAAACGAATGATGAAAGCCCTGCCAGCATAAGATACCTGCCAGTTCACATACGCTAAAAATACAAAATGGGTTAGGGACAAAAATCCCTAACCCATTTTGTCAACAGCCACATCATCATGGCAGGGGCATTTTTGTATCGAGCAGGAGGCTTAGCCTTGCGTTGGGAGATTCGGTTTATGCGCCTTTTTGCGTCCATACCGCACATAATAGAAGGTATAGAACAACACCAGCGCGCCGATTCCATAGAAGAGTCCAATTCGCTGTGTCGGGTCAAACGCCGGGAAGATCAGAATGAATGTGCAAATCGCCAGACACAAGAGCGGCATCACCGGGTAAAACGGTGCGACGAACTGCAAATCTTCTACTTTTCCACCCTCCCGCAAGTATTGACGGCGGAAATTGAATTGAGAGAGTGCAATCCCCATCCATGTAAACGTGACTGCGATACCGGATACAGACATGAGCAGCACGTATACCGTATCGGCAGCAACAACGCTCGTCAACAGAGACAATAACGAGAATGCCAACGTCGCCAAGAGTGCGTTCAGCGGTACTTTGCGCTTGGTCAACTTGCCAAACACAGGATGCGCCATGTTGCTATGGGACAGTGACCACAGCAAGCGAGTCGCTGCATACAAGCAGGAGTTACCGACAGACAGCAGCGCAGTCAAGATGACGAAGTTCATGATATCTGCCGCAAACGGAATGCCTACTGCATCAAATACCGTGACAAACGGACTTTCCAAAAGTCCCAGCTCACTCGACGGGAAGAGAGCGGACAAAATCGTGATGGAAGCGACATAGAACACGAGAATACGGAACACGACGTTGCGAATCGCCCGCGGAATGGTTTTCTGCGGGTTTTCTGCTTCCCCTGCCGCGATTCCGATCAGCTCAGAGCCCTGGTACGAGAATACGACGTTCATCATCGTAATAAAGACAATCGCAATGCCAAACGGGAATAGTCCCCCATCTGCCGTGAAGTTCGAGAAATACGGAGCCGGTCTTCCATCCATACTGACAATACCGAAAATAGCACCTAGTCCGACAATAATGAAAATAAGGACAGCGAGTACTTTGATGCCAGCAAACCAGTATTCGGTTTCAGCAAACCCTTTTGTCGTCAGCGCATTGAAGGTAAAGAGCAAGACGATAAAGACGGCGCACCATATCCATATGGGCGTATCCGGGAACCATCGCTGCATCACCATACCCGCAGCCGTGAACTCTACCCCGGCAGTCGTGGCAGACCCGAGCCAATACATCCATCCGAGTGTAAACCCGCTTGCGGGTCCTATGTACTTGCTGGCATACGCCTGGAAGGAGCCTGTCACAGGCATTTTTACAGCGAGCTCACCCAGGCAAGTCATGACTAGATACAGCAAAATCCCTCCAATGATATAGGCGACAAGCGCTCCGCCAGGTCCAGCCTGGTTGATCGTGAAGCCTGCATTGAGGAAGAGTCCTGTACCGATCACTCCACCGAGTGAGAGCATAAACAAGTGGCGACTTTTCATCGAGCGTTGAAGCTGTGTGTCTTTTTCATTCCCAGTGTTCATATGATTCCTCTCTTTCACCAGCTCTTTAACGGAATAAAGAATACGAACAAAAGAAAACCAGCTTGTTGCAAGGTCTTGCAAGGTCTACCGATAAAAGAAAGAACTGCCTGCGTTAGAAGCGCAGGGACAGGCAGCTCAATCCTCCGTCTTGTTTACGGAATTCAGACATATCCAGCTCAATCACATTGTAGCCAGCGTCGGTGATTTGCTTTTTCGTGCTCTCAAAGCCTTTTGGAATAATGACGTAGTCGTTGATATGGATGCAGTTCGCGGAGTATTCTACTTCTTTTTCCACGACCAGATGCTTGTAGTTGCTAAATACTTCGGAATCGATGAACTCCCCGGCCAGAACCAGCAAGTCATTGCCCAGGTAGGCGATTCCCGTTTTCAGATGGAAAAACTCTTTCAGCGGAACAATGGTGACTTCATAGCCGTATTTGGAGAGAATCTCGCGGAACTGGATCGCTCCTTCTTCATTCGTGCGAGTAGACAGACCCACGTAGAAATGGTTGTCTACCTGCATGACATCTCCACCATCAAGGAAGCCAGGGGCCTTAATATATTCAATCGTGTCATAAAAACGAGGAAGCACCAGTTTCATATCCTCAATTTCACCATTGCGGCTGTCTGCACCTGGATTCGTGATGACTGCGCATTTTTCCGTGAGGACCGCTGTATCTTCGACAAAGGTAGAATCCGGGAAACGCTCGTCCGCTTCCAGTACGGTCACTTCCAGCCCAGTCTGTTTCAGAGCTTCTACGTAAGCAGCATGCTGCTTGAGAGCAAGTGCCAAATCAGGTGTACCTAAATCAGAAGTCGTCAAACCATTCACATAGCTATTTCCCGGTTTTCTTACAATCGCACGCGAAAATTTCATGATGATAGATCTCCCTTCTGTTTTTGAAGCTTGGTTTTTGAACGGTTTTTTACTAACATCTGGCGACGGAGAATCGCGCATGTAAACGCTTCCGCATTTGCTACTGTGCTTGACCACCGTCACCATGTTGCATTCAATCTTCTCTGAGCACTCACTCAGGATTATTCCGCATTGTGGAACCGCTTCTACAATACAAAATTACACTCCTAATGTAAAATAGTTTCAAATTTTTTGTCAACGAATTTTTATCTAGTCTAAATTATATTGATTCGGCTGAAAAATTCTGATAGATTGAGGTCATATTAAGCTGGCGTGACGATTCGACAAACAGTCACTATGCAACCAAGCCAGGAGGTAACCCACGTTGGTACAATCGATTGACCGGGCGATGAGCATCATCTCCGTCCTGGTATCAGATCCAAACAAGCAGCATTGGGCCATCTCGGAAATTGCTGAACAAACCAACCTGCCACTGAGTACTGTACATCGTCTAATAAGCAGCCTTATCAAGCATGGACTCATCCTCCAGGTGCCTGAGAGCAAGCAGTACAAGGTCGGCTATATGTGGATGGAGGTCGGGCTGCGTATCCTGGACAAGATGGATATGCGTGCAGTTGCCCGTACTGTCATGGAACGATTGGCAGCAGATGTACGAGAAACGGTCTATCTGAACATTCCACAGGGCTCTCATGCCATCGTACTTGAACGAGCAGAAGGTCCGATGTCTGTCAGAAGCATGGATAATCTGGGCGAACGCATTCCGCTTCATATCGGTGCGGCAAACAAAACGATTCTCGCCAGCATGAATCCGACAGAAGCAGAGCAAATCGTGACCGGTTTAATCCCGGATGCAGAAAAGCGCCGCGAGCTGTTAGAGCGACTGCCAGAAATCAGACAAAACGGTTATGCAGTCAGCTACGGTGAGAAAACCGAGGGCACCGCATCCATTGCCGCTCCCATCTTCGGTGTCAACCAAAAGGTCGTGGGCGCTTTGAGTATCGGCGTTCCGAGCTACCGAATTAACGATAGCCTCTTGTCCACTCTGATTGATCAAGCGCAACAAAGCGCCAAAGAAATTTCCCATAAGATCGGCGCTTTACCTTAATTTTTTTGCCCACTAACCGGAAACAGTTTTCACTATACGGAAAACGGAGGCATACATTATGCAAAAATGGCAAACAAAAGAGCAGCTCGTTGATCTCCTGTGCAATTTGGTAAGCATCCCAAGCATTACAGGGTCATCTGCCGAGAAGGACTTGCCTGGCTATGTCGTCGATCAGCTGCGTTCCCTGCCCTATTATCAGTCCAATCCCGATCATGTTCGTGCCAATCCGACAGGAGACGGGCGGCATTTTGTCACAGCGCTGGTGAAGAAGGAAGGCGTACGTGACACGGTCATTCTCGTCAGCCATTTTGATGTGGTCGATGTCGAAGATTATGGCGCTTGGATGAAGCATGCTTTTGATCCGAAGACCCTCACTCCGCTCTTCCTGCAAAACCAAGCAGATATGCCAGCAGACGTTCAGCAGGATATTCGTACCGGCAACTGGCTGTTTGGCCGCGGCACCATGGATATGAAGTGCGGACTTACCCTGCACATGTCCATGATCGAGCAGGCTATCGCCGGGGAGTTCGACGGAAACATTTTGCTTCTGACCGTCCCTGACGAAGAAGTGAATTCTGTCGGGATGCGAGCAGCAGTCCCAGAGCTTTTGAAAATTGCCGAAGAGTTCGACCTCAGCTACACCACCGTCCTCAATTCTGAACCAATGTTTACCCGCTATCCAGGGGATACGAATACGTACTTGTACACAGGCTCTATCGGAAAAGTGCTGCCAGGCTTCCTCTGCTACGGAAAAGAAACACATGTAGGCGAGCCTTTTGCTGGATTAAACGGCAATTACATGGCTTCGCAGATTACATGTGAGCTGGAGCTGAACACGTCCTTTTGCGAGGTCGTTGAGGGCGAAGCATCTCCTCCTCCGACGAACCTGATTCAAAAGGATTTGAAAAAAGAGTACTCTGTGCAAATTCCGCACCGCGCTGTGACGCTGTTCAACCTGTTCCTGCTGGAGAAGCAGATGGAGGATGTCGTAGAGCCTCTGCTGCAATCAGCAAGAAATGTCGCGGAGCGTATGAAGCAAAACTACCTCAAGCATGCGAGCCAGTTTGCCAACTTCGCTCCGTTCAGCCCGCGTGATCTGTCCATTTCCGTCATGACCTACGAAGAGCTGTATGCCTACGCGAAGAAAACATACGGGGAAGAAAAGCTTCGTCAACTCGAAGCAGATGTCATCGCCAACCGCGGCGGCAAGGACGACCGCGACACCACGATCGAGCTGGTGGATCAACTAGCGATTCTGTGCAAAGAGCTGTCTCCGATGATGATCTTGTTCTTCGCTCCACCGTTTTACCCGGCAGTCAGCTCGCGCAATCATCCGTTGATCCAACAAACCATGGAAGAGATGAGAGCATACGCGAGAGATCAGCACCAGGTCAATTTGGTCAAACAAAACTACTTTGGCGGTATCTCTGACTTGAGCTATGTCGGACTGCAATATCCGGCGGCATCCATGCAGCCATTGGTAGCAAACATGCCTTTGTGGGATAACGGCTATTCCATTCCGCTTCAGGAGCTCGAAGCCTTTGATGTACCCGTCATGAACCTGGGGCCAGTCGGACGAGACGCCCATCAGTGGACGGAGCGCCTTGATGTCGACTATGCTTTCGATACGTTAAAAGACATGCTTCCTCGTTGCATCCAGTCTCTCTTGCGAAATGGGAATGCATTGAAGTAATTGCAAAAGGCTCCTGTACCGATAGATTACTGTCGCACGGGGGCCTTTTTCCTTATAATGAAGAAAAGAAATTTCAAGGGAGGGTTACGCATGCAATTCCAAGCGAAAGAAAATGGCTTCGTCACTCAGCTGTCCTATGGTGAGCTGCACGTCTCCGGTGATGAACAATACGGATTCCGCCCCTATCAGCTATTGGTCTCCTCCATTGCTGTTTGCAGTGGCGGCGTTTTGCGAAAAGTGTTGGACAAGATGAGAATGCCCTGCACGGACATGAAAGTAACGGCTGAGGTTCAGCGCAATGAAACAGAAGCAAATCGTGTTAAAAAAATTCACCTGCACTTCATTATCACGGGTGAAAATATGAAAGAAGAAAAAGTGCAAAAAGCCATTGAAGCCGCAAGCAAAAACTGCCCGATGGTCCAATCCGTCAAGGGAAGCATCGTCGTAACCGAGTCCTTCGAATTGGTATCCTGATCGAAAATGTGAGGTCATCATGCATAGTGGAGGAGAAGAAAAAACACAGTTCTCTTCGACTCTGACACGCCAGCAGGGGTGATTCACTGTCCGTCTCCACTTCCAAAAGGGGACCGTCGAGCCAAATCCACCCTACGGGCGGAAGTTTCTCAAGGAAGAAGTGTTCGACAAGCGGGTCCCCTTTTGGAAGTTCCGACTGGGTGGGCGTTGTCAAGGTCTACGAGCCCTGCGCTTTTTCTTCTCACCAGCTTTATTGGTTCATCGATACCTTTTAAAACTTAGGATGATCATAGCCGCTTTCCGATACTATGAGAAAAAACAGCCCGGAAGCTTAGCTCACCGGGCTGTTTGCATTTAGTTACTGACAGGCTGTTGCTGTGTAACCTTCGCTCTGTTCTTTTTTCCCTCTGGAATAAGCACATTCAAAAGCACCGTTGCCAAGGCCCCTACTGTAATGCCTGACGATAAAATGTAGTTCACAAAATCAGGTACGCCTGCAAGCGCGTCCTTCGGCAGGACCGTTACCGCCATCGTCAAGAGGATCGGCAGACCAATGACCATCATCGTGCGATCATCAATCGTAATGTTTTGAATGACCTTGATTCCGTTCGCTACAATCGCTACACACACGATCCCAAAAATTCCGTTGATGACGGGCTCCGGAATACAGGTAATCGCTGCTGACAGCTTCGGAACAAGTCCAAGAGCGATCAGGATGAATCCGCCCGCCATAATCGCCATCCGGCTTCCTACTCCTGTCACGGCGATCAACCCCGCATTGGAGGAATAACCCGTCGTCGGTGTACCTCCGAACAATGCCCCGACAAAGCAACCCAAGCCTTCACCGACAGCACCGCGATTCAAACGTTCCTCCGTCAATTCACTGTTCGTCACCGTAGAGACTACGAACCATGTCCCTGTCGTTTCAATCATGATAATCAAATAAACAAAAAGCATCGTCAACACAGCACTGATATCGAATACAGGAGGTCCATATGGAAACAGCTGCGGCAAGGACAGCCACGGTGCTTGTCCAACGGGACTAAAATCGACCGTTCCAAAAAAAGCAGCCGTTACAGTCCCGACAAAAATGGCGATCAGTACTGACACCAGTCTAAAAAACGCACCCGCAACCTTTGCTCTTGTGCCAAGCAGCATACAGATGACCAGCACACCCGCAGAGACAGCGGCAATCAAAATATTCGTCCAAATATTTCCCGGGGAGTGATAAATGTTTCCCATCCCTGTTGGCATCAAGGCAATTCCTACGATGATGATCACTGTTCCGCCTACGAGTGGTGGAATGAACTTGCGAACCGCTTTGGCAAACCATTTCAATGGATAACCCATCAGGGCCACGAACAGCGCTCCCGGGATCATGCTGCCAATCATCGCGCCCATCCCCAGCTTACTGCCGATCGCAGCCAGCGCACCGATTGGAACATAGGAAGGGCCTTGCACGACTGGCAAACGCAATCCAAAGCCAGTCTGGATCAACGTCCCGATACCTGTTGCGAGAAAACACATTTGAATAAAGAAAGAAGTGCTTGAAGCGTCCATGGTCAGCAGCCCAGCAATAATAATAGGAGCAATGTACAAGTCCATAGCCAACACATGCTGCAAACCAAGTAAAAACGCCTTGCTAATACTGATTTTGTCATCGACGCCCACAACAAGCTGATTGCTTTCGCGATGTTGTTCCACTTTCAAAAGGCCTCCCTAGTGGTATTTTAGCTAATTACGAACGATATAAGTGGGATTATAACGGATAATCACGTTTTTAGGCAACTATTCACGTAATAAATAAGTAGTATCGTTTTTTAATGTTCGTGTTTTGTGTTGACTTCCCTTCTCCGCTCCCGCTACAATGGGGTGAAGAACCGAAGTATCGACCAAAGGAGTGTCTCATCAATGATCGTGCAAGATACCGTGCTGCGTAATGAGTGGATCGTCGCCTGTCGTTCGGTGGACGTACAAGACCACCCTACCCAGGTCACCATTATGGGAGAGCGGGTCGTCCTCTTCCGCAACGAAGAAGGAATCCATGCGTTTAAAGACCTCTGTATTCACAGAGGCGCTGCCCTGTCCCTGGGCTGTGTCCGAGAAGGCAAGCTGGTCTGTCCGTATCATGGATGGGAATATGAAGCATCCGGCGCCTGTGTAAAAATCCCGCAGCTGCCTGCCGATCAAGCCATTCCGGGCAAGGCACGCGCTATTTTATACGGCTGTACAGAGCGTTACGGATTCGTGTGGGTGAATCTCGCCAACCAATCTCCTGAATTTTTCGCACTGCCGGAATTTGATGATGAGCGTTTTCGTAATGTCATTTGGGGGCCGCAGACCGTTATGGCCAAGCCTCCGCGCGTCGTGGAGAACTTTTTGGATGTAGGCCATCTGGCTGTCGTTCACGAGGGCTATTTAGGGGTCGATACTCACATGGAAATCGGTGATTATCGCGTTCACCGCGACGAGAACGGCGTCATTCGCACCGATGAGATCAAGATTTTTCAGCCTGACCCGGACGGTACCGGTCAAGCCAAGCACGTCTACTACACGTACGAAATACTCCGTCCTCTGACTGTAAAATTCACCAAACGCGATGCAGAAAACGGGAATCTGATGTCCATTCTGCTTACGGTGATGCCGCTGGATGAAGCACGAAGCGTAGCGTTTGGCGTACTTTCCTTTAACTATGAGACAAACCTGTCCGATGAGGAAATCATCAGCTTCCAGAACCTCATCTTCGCGCAAGATAAACCGATCGTGGAAAATCAAAAGCCCGAGGACCTGCCGCTCGATCTGCAAGTAGAGCTGTCCTTAAAATGTGACCGTGCGAGCATCGCCTACCGTCAGTACTTGACGGAGATGGGTGTCACGCTCGGAACCGCTTAAGCATGAAAAAAGAAAGGACCTGCCAGCCCGTGTTTGTTCACATAGGCCAACAGGTCCTCTTTTGCTTTCCAGTACCGCTTTTATAAAAGCGGAGACAATAGCCGCGTCAACGATTCTAACAAGCGCAAGCGCAGTGGTCTGTTCACATACTCTCCCAATGTGATTTCCCGGCAATCAGCCAGATCGGAGACAAACAATTCCTCCAGCTGCTCTGCCATCTGCGAATCATACAGAAACGCATTCGTCTCGAAATTCAGCTTGAAGCTGCGAATATCGACATTAGCCGTTCCAACTGAAGAGAGCTGGGTATCGACCACGATTGTTTTGGCATGCAAGAAGCCTTTTTCATAGAGGTAACAGCGCACACCACTCTTTAACAAATCACCGAGATAAGAATGAGTAGCCCAGAACACCATCAAATGATCTGGCTTTCCCGGGACCATCACCCGCACATCTACCCCAGACATCGCCGCCATTTTCAGTGCGGTCAGCATGCTTTCATCGGGAACGAAATACGGTGTCTGCAAGTAAACCTTCTTCCGTGCCTTGTAAATCATCTTTAAAAAAGCATGCTTGATTTGTTCCTTTTCCGAATTCGGCCCGCTCGATACGATTTGAACACCTACGGTCCCGTTCGTCTCGTGATGCTCTGGAAAATAGTCAATCGACTCATGCATTCTTTTCGCAGCAGACAAATTCCAGTCCAGGAAAAAGCGTGCTTGCAGCATGTACACCGCTCTTCCCTCAATCAGCAAATGCGTGTCACGCCAATACCCCAGCTTCTTATCCTTACCCAAGTATTCATCACCAATGTTGAAGCCACCGATATAGCCGATTTTTCCATCGATAATCGTCAGCTTGCGATGATTCCGAAAGTTGACCCGAAAATTAAGGAACGGAATCTTCGCCGGGAAAAAGGAGGCGACTTCTCCCCCTGCTTTTACCAGTGGGCGCAGGAACCGGGATGAGACACCAGAGGAACCTACCGCATCATAGAGCAATCGAACCTCGACGCCCTCCTGTGCCTTCTTCGTCAACAGTTGAATGAGCTGTTTCCCTAAATCATCGTCATTCAAAATATAGTAGAGCAAATGTATGTGCTCTCGTGCTTCCTCCATCTGTTTGAACATGAGGTTGAACAGACTATGGCCTTCCTTAAAAACCTGAATGGTATTATCCTGCGTATAAAATGCTCCATCACTTACCACGTTCATGAAAATCATGTCGCGGTGTCTCTCCATCTCAGGGTCGTTCACCTGCAGATCACCATGGGCAAGCAACTGCTTTTGTCGATCGACCGCAGCTCGAAAATGAGAAAATTCCCCTTCCTTGAGCCGATACAGTTTTTTCTTGCTTAACTTATGTCCAAAAATCAGGTAAATGATAAATCCGATGCCCGGCAAAAACAGCAAAACCATCAGCCAGGCCCAGGTAGCCGCAATGTTTCGCCTCTCCATGAAAATAAGAACGGCAGCCAAAATCAGGTTACCTATTGTAATAATCGCAAATATTTTTTCAGACAATGCCATTACACCACATCCACCTCTAGGATACCTCCCATATTACAACATTTGGTTCCGGGATTCATCCTTGCCTATCTGTCTAGTTTGTACTATATTCCCAAAAGCTTTCCGCTCTTCATGATACATTTGTCGTCCAAATACACATCCGGTTCTTTGACAACCAGATCAATATGTACCCCCGCGACAATCGTTCCGCCAAAAGTGTTGTTGCTACCGAAGGCTACGTGGATCGTTCCGTACACCTTCTCGTCTTCTAAAACGACTCCTGTGATGCGCGCCTTGTCGTTCGTTCCGATCCCGAATTCACCCAGCATCCGTCCATCCTGATCTCCAAGCGTTTTCAGGAGGCGTTCAGCCGCTGTTCCTTCTGCCTCTGTGATACGGCCATTTTGAATCGTCAGCAAGAGAGGCGAATCGATTTTTCCGATACCGGCAATGGAGCCGTCCACGAGGATCTGGCCCTCTGCTGTCCCTTCTAGTGGCGCAATGTACGCCTCTCCTGAAGGCAGATTGCCCGATTCCCCTGGATTGACGTACATTCCTGTGCTCGGCACGCCATTGCGATCTGCGATGGAAAACGTCAGCGACTTGCCCGCTTTTTCGATCCGTACGGTACGCGCATGGGTCAGCATCTCGGTCACGCGCTCAGTGAGAGCCTTTACTTGTGTATAGTCAGCAGAAATTGCCCCCGCGAGGAACATATCCTCCGTGATGGCTGGCATGGTAGCCAATCTCGTACCGTTTGCCGCTGCTTCTTTGCGCGCTTTCGTATGCGTCAAAGAGTGCTGGGTTACACACACAACGACATCTGCGCTCTTCATTGCCGCTGCCACAGCCGCAGGAGGCTCTTGGCCGGACTTCTCCCGCTCCTTCATCACGATCAGCATCGCTTCTGCACCGAGCTGTTTACCGGCCTCCCAGAGCGCTTCACCGATGTCCCGCTTTCGCTCATCAGCCACCACCAAAAATGTCTCATTCGCTTGTAATGCCATGCAGTTCATCAAAATGGCTTTGCTGGATTCTATCAATGTCATGTAAGCATCATCCTTCTTATCTATCTTATTGTTAGATTATATCCACTTTTTTCTTGCAAACCCTTCTGACTTCGCTAGACTGGATGGTTAGTCCTGCCCTTATCATGTTTATCGGAATCTTCTTGCTTTTGCTGTTAGATTTAGTATGATTAGAATACAAATGAAAACGCTTAAGACAATGAGGTCTTCTACCCGCGCTTTACAAAAAGGCGTGGGGAAGGCCTTTTTCTTTTAAAGAAAATGACAGCGTTTTCATTTGGGGGATCTAGAAAAAGAAGAAGGGGATGACAACAATGTCACACAAAAAGGCACAACGCAAAACGTGGTGGCTGACCATGCTGATGATCGTCGCACTACTCGCGATGCAAATGCCAGCTTTGGCCAAGGACACCAATGTGCAGATGCTCGACAAGGGGAAATGGGCACCTGCGACTTATCAGGCAGTCAACGAACTGATTGAGAAAAACGGAATCAAGAGCGCTACCTATGATGCCAACAAAAAGCCGTATGTCGTTTTTGACTGGGACAATACGAGCATCATGCATGACACAGAGGAAGCACTGTTTGTTTACCAGATCAATCACTTGGCTTACAAGCTCACACCTGAAGAATTCGGTAAGGTTATCCGCACGAATGTACCAGAAGGACCGTTTTCAGATTCGTATAAAAATGTCGACGGCAAGCCTGTCACACTCGATGCCATCGCGACTGATCTCGTCGCCGACTACACGTACTTATACCAAAATTATCAAGGTCTTAAAGGAACGAAGTCACTGGAAGAGGTGACGGCAACAGAGCAATTCGCTGATTTCAGAACCAAACTGTTCTTCCTGTATGAAGCAATCAACGATACGCACAGCAACACGATTGGCTATCCATGGGTACTCTACCTCTTCACGAACATGACCGTTGACGAGATTCATAAACTCGCGGAAGCCTCCAATGATCTCAGCTTGGGCATGTCGATTCAAAAAGTAACCTGGACGAGCCCGAAATCGTTGGCAGGCAAAGCAGGCGTGGTGAAAGCCTCTCATACAACAGGCCTACGTCTCACCTCAGAAGTCGCTAACCTGATGAACACACTGCGTGCCAATGGCATCGATGTGTATGTCGTGACGGCTTCGCTGGAAGAAGTCGTACGTGTCTTTGCCACTCTCCCGAAATATGGCTACAATCTCCCAGCGGAGAACATCATTGGAATGCGTCTGAAAACCGAAAACGGACGGATCACGAATGTGTACCAGCCTGACTACCCAATCACGGTCGGCCACGGTAAGACGGAAGTGATCCAGGATGTATTGGTGAAAAAGTACGGTCATGGTCCGATCTTCATCGCGGGCGATAGCAACGGGGATTTCGAGATGATGACAGAGCTGGATAGCGTACAGCTCGTGCTCGTCGTCAACCGCGTCAAAGGTGGGAAAATTGGTCAGCAAATTACCAAAGGTGCTGAGCAAATGGGCAAAGCAAACCCGACGGTAGTCCTGCAAGGACGTGACGAGAACACAGGCATGTGGATTCCAAGCGAAGCCACGATCCGACTCGGGCAGAAGGAGCCGCAGTTGGTCGCGAAATAACGTAGAAAAAACCGCCCTCGTAACCGGGGCGGTTTTCTTCCTTATTGACTGGTAAGCGGAATTCGCCATTCCAGCGGATATTTTTTCGTCACGACATCTAGACGTAATGTGAGCTTCTCAGGGAGCCTGGTTGTTTCATATACCTCCCTGTTCCTGTACTCGTGCATCACTAGCTTGAAGGTATTCCGCTTGCGTCCCAACTGATCCGGCTTTCCCGAGCTACGATTACTCTCTTCCCACCGGTAGGTTGTCCCTTGCTCATTCTGAAGCACCCACCATACCGGATTAATATCAGTAATTTCTTTCGAAAGAACCTCGATCTCCAGTTCGATTGCCTGTTTGTTCGTATCTTTTTCTATTACCAGCCTGCTGTTTTTTAAGAGGATGGTATCCTCCCCTACCTGTTTCACCAATGGCTTTTTGCTCAATTCTGCTGGATTGAATGTCACGCTCATATCGTACGGCACAGCCCTGTACAGACTGTCAATGACGAGTGTCTCTGGCTTGCCTTTTCCTGACGGATCTTTATCCCATATCCAGCGGAAATGTCCGTGCAGATCAATGGAATCGGAAAGCTCTAGTTTCTCTACATCTCTCTTGCTCTTGCTGCCATCTGCCGCCTCATAATGGTAGCCCAATGAATATTGTTGATACGGAACATATGGAGCGTAGTCGGGGTCCGCAGTCTTTCCTTCCAGCTTCCTCGCTTCTTGATCTAACTGTTTTTTGGCGGAGTCTGTCCACTGTGTCTCCAGTTGAACGCGGCTAGTCGTTGGCGTGTTAATCACCTTGTGGACGGTCAGTTTTAACCCTTGCTTCGTCGTATGTGTTTGATTGACAGGTAACTCCGTCGTTGCGGCAGCCGTTTTTGTCATCGTAATCGGCACTTGCAACTCCCAGCTTCCTTTTATGTCACCTATTTCCTTGAAATGCATCGACAGTGTTTTCGGAACAGGCTCATGCTCCTTCCTCCCAAGTGTAAAGTCGATGAATCCGACTGTTTCATCAAAGGAAGCTCCCCAGCCGCTTGAGATAACCTCACCTTTTTCATCTAGCAGTTCAATGACATTTAAAGGAGAGTGTTCACCTAAAAGCAAGTCAGTATCTAACACCTTGCCATCCGACTGCTTGATCACCAAAGCAGCAGTCACCTGCACGGGATCAGCAATCACTTCCTTTACTGTAAGCGTAATCCCCTGATCCGTAACGGACAGATTCGGTGATTCGGCGAAGCCTTGTCTAGCGGCCTGCTGTACCCCTCCCCCGTACTGTTCAAAGATCGACTGGACATAGGCTGCAAATGATGGGGATACCTTCATGCTCGTGAGCAACGTGACAACCACTGCGGAAGCGATAGCAATTGATTTCCATCTTTTCTGACGGAAAAACGGTAGCCTTGCCACTTGCGAGGAGGAGTTTTTCCCTGGCATTTGAAATTCCGGTATCTCGACAGCTTCCGCTACTTTCGTGAGCGTCTCTCTGATTTGCCGCTCCTCGTTAGTCATGAGTCATTGCCCCTTCCCGCAAAAAATCAGATGGAATGCATTCCTTGTCCAATTGTTGCTCAATCAGCTTTCTGGCCTTGTGCATGCGTGATTTGACCGTACCCTCGAAGGAACCGGTAATTTTGGCGATCTCCGACACGCTGAAGCCCTCGTAATAATAAAGAATAATAACCGCGCGATGCTCCGCCTTCATGCTGCGAATCGCCTGCCATATTTGCCGCTGCTCCTCCTGCTTGATCACATTATCCAGCGGTGATAGCGCTTCTTCCGGGATCATCTCTTCGTATTCCACAGCAGGCTTTTGCTTGCGTACCAGATTCAGAGCCCGAAACGTAATGATCCGGTATAGCCAATTTCGAAAGGCCACTCCCCGTTTTTGATCGAGTCGGTCTATGTGCTGATACGCTTCGATGAGCCCTTCCTGAACGGCGTCCTGCGCCAGATGCTTGTCATGAATGATCAAATATGCTGTCCGGTATGCCATCGCCAGATAGGGCTTGACCAATTGTTCAAAGGCTTCAGGCTCGTCCTTTTGGCATTTGGCAATTAACTCCCACTCGTCCACAGCGTTCCCCTCCTTTCGTTTTTTTCTATACTGTATATTCACAGGAAAGCAAAGTTTGGTTCACGTTAGATAGGCAAAAAAATACTGAACATGGAAAAAACCCGTCCCCTGAACAGAAACGGGTGGATACTATTACAAGCACTTTCCACCTAAAGGCTAAGTTTCATTTTTTCCTCGACGTTTATTACGTCAAACTGATAAAACGAAGATTTCTGTAAGGTGAAAAGGAGATTTCCTGCATACACTTTTCGAATTCTATTATCTTCTTCGTAATCTATCATTAGAAACTCTGCGATCAGCTGTATATGATCTCCGGTTCCTTCTACTTGTTTAACTGAAATTTCGGGTGAATGTAGATTATTCTTCGCAGCAAATTCAAAATAGGAACGAATTAATTCAATTTGCTCTGGTTTCATTTGCACGTTATTTTGTGTACCATTTGCTATATTGTCTATCATGGTCCTTACTGCATTTTCAGGAGAGTATACAGTTTTTAGCATAAACCATCCTGCAATTAATACTAACAAGATAGCAATGACTATCCGTATTTTTTTCACTTCCATTCCTCCTCTATAATCGGGGGTGAGAGGGTAGGAAAATGCGTCAAAAGTTAAAATATGAAATACAAAATGATAGTGACTACATACAATTGCCATACTTTTATTTTGAACTTGATACAAAACTTTTCCAATACCCCAGATAACCATTCACAGCTTTTTAGTAATAGCCAAAAAACACCCATACCGACAACTAAGGCGAAATCTAGTGGGCTGAGTATACTCTCGATATAGTTATACACTTTAGTGATTAGCAGGAAAAGCACAAAGACGAGAAATGAATAGTATGTCACTGAAAATACCTCCACTATGACATTACAACGAAAATAGGGAGCACCTAGCTCCCTGTTTCCTTTGAAAATTATCCGTTATCTTCTTTTTCTGTCTGCTTCGTAATGATCATGTGGTTGAGAGACTGTGGGGTACTAATTGGGAGAGGAAACAATGAGTTGTTCAACTTCGTTTCTAAGTTCAGAAATATTCTGCCCTGAATAACTATCCTGGAGGAAATAAAGATCACCATGCTGATCTATTATCTCTGGAGAAACTTGTGAAATCAGAGTGTTCTCACTATTAATTTTAATCTTTCCTTGAACTGACCCTACTATGTTATAAACGTCATCTTTATCTTCTGTTAAGAAAACAAAGTATTTATTTCCTGCTTTCATAGGAACACTTCCTTCAATCCCTACCGTTATTATTCCAGGATCACCAAGATCATCATTCAATTCAGATCCTGGCTTTCCTGAGAAATATTTGGCCGCCTCTCTTTCATCGAATTCCCCTCCAGTTTCCAGTACAGATACTGTATCATCTATCTCTACATCACCTTTATAGACTTTCGTTAATCTTAATTCAGAGACTGTATACACATCTAGTCTTTCATAATTAGGGTTATTTTTTTGAGAAATAACTTCAGCTTCGGCTATGATATCTGCATTTTCAGCTAGACCCTCCACGTCAGTGAATGTCTCGGTAAACCATACTTCACCAGAAACGATTCTATAATCTGAATCACTGGAATAAAGGAAATTTTGTTTTTTTAAGTCACTTATATAGTAAACAGCAAGTCCTGCAATTGTTATAAAACTAATAGTAGCCAATGCTATTTTTTTCGTAGATTTAAAATTTCTAATGCTAATCATTTGTATTCTCCTATACTGTTCGACTCTTTTTCATATCTAAAAATCAACCTACTCCTTTTACCACGTCCAGGATCTCATTACATAATTAACCATAAAATGATATGCAGATTCTTACCGACTGCAAAAATTGAATAAAAAACAACCTAGCAGAGGATGTTTCATCGATCTACGATATATTGGCATTGGGGAGTGGAGAATGAGTCCTTCTATTATCTTACAATCTTAATGATCTTAACAATATTCAAGTATATTCCTAAGACTAATAATGGCAATAACACAAAGCTAATGTTCTCAAAGACATTGTAATATAGGGTATAAAAAATAAAAATTAAGCCAATGAAAGTATTCAAGAGATAGAGCAATGCTGCACGCTTATTCCATTTTATGAATAAAACACAAAAGAAGAGAGTAATAGATAAAGTAACGAAAAATATTATGTAATAATTCATTTCGTTATCTCCTTCTGATAACCTCATAATAATACACTTGCTTTTAGTGGCACCTGCGGCTTCTCTTTTTTGAGATGCTCTTGGATCTCTAATGTTCTTGCAATATCGTCATTTTCAACCACCTTATTTTTACAACGAATTACATAATTAACCACAATATGTTATGAAGGTTTTTAACGACTGCAAAAAATTGAATAAAAACATCCTAACAAAGGATGTTTCTTCAATCTACTATCTATTTAAAATAATCCGTGACGAGATACTAGCCACCTACTCCTTTTGGTTAGCTATTCGTTTATTCAAATTCCCTAACCATCCAAACAATGCTATGTATGTAAGAGCCTCGTCATGTCGATTCATCAAATCCGCTAGAGAAAGGCAATATATACTTTCTTCAATTCCTTTCTCTATCCGCCCTTTACTGAATTCATAAATGGCTGTCTGATATCGAAACTGGAGCTGTCGGTCCAACCCAATTATTTCTGTAAATTGATCGAAACTGGCAATTTGGGAAGAAAAGCGCTCTAAAATCTCATCCACACAAAAATGGTAGGTATTGGCCGATTTCATAATGGAAATCAAACCAGCAAGTATTTCATTCGTGGGCAGACTTTCGATATAGTCTGCATACTCTTCAATGATGCTTGTATTTCCAGACAATACCTCCAATGTGTAGGAGTTCGCCTTTGCCCATACCTTAAAATTTTCTACATATTTACGCCCGACTTCATCAAGTAATTCAAACCAGCCTAAATCAGCGTAACCTTGTACATACTGCTTCGCCTCTTCATACAGTCCTTGCATTTCCAGTGTAATACCTTTATATAAATACCCCATTCCGTAATAATAGACAAGACGGCGCTCTGTTTTCAGAGATTCGCCTATTTTGTTTCTTTTCAACCTGTCCAATTCATGCCTGTAAACATTGTCTGCCAAAAGTCTTAATTCGTCTGCGTACTGCTCTGATCTCTCCCACTTTTGCAAAGCGAAACAGACCTTCGCCAATTGGATTAAAGCATCGAGTTGGTGGTTTTCAGGAAGACGGTTGCGATACGGAGAAAACCGAATCACAATCTCCCAATTTTCTTCAGCATTTGTCCCAAGTACAGCACGAAATAACCGATACTGACCTATCAAAAAGTGGTTGGAATAGCTATCTTTCTCATTCTCAATTACATATTCATAAAAGGGCACCGACTCTTTCAGTTGCCCTTTCTCATACAGTTGCTCTGCCACTGCAAATAGACTCGTGATGTTTTTCGGATTCTCCATCAATTGGGGGACAGCTGCTTCTATGCAATCTTTTCGCCCTATCTCCACGCAGCGAATCAAATACGGTATTAATCGGGGGCGCGAAATTCTCTGCTCTGATAAACATTCTTCCGGGTATAATTCATATAACCAACCCTGCTCGCGTCCAAACACCTTGGCTAGCGCGTCTAATTGACCAATGGTCATAGCCCGCGGCGGATTTCCATTTAGAATCTCACTCAAGCTACCAGGGTTAATGCCAGTTAATTCACCCAGCTTGCTTAATGTATAACTGTGCTTTTTCCGATTTTGTTCGATTTCTGACCGCAGTGACCGTTGCAATGTCCCTTGCAGCCCCCCCATAAAGGATCATCCTCTCGATTTTTCCTTTATTTTACAACAGTGATTGATTTTTAGAAATATACTACTTAACACTCCTGTCATTTCGTCATCAAGTTCGGAGCTTTTTGACCCCGAACATTACAGGAATCGGTAAATACCTAGTTAATGGCTTAATGGAAGAGTTTTTGGGGGCCTTAAGGTGTGAGAAGGACTAGCCTGATCATTGCTTTCCCGTTTGAATTCTGTTTTGCGCAATGACTATATATTTATCCAATTGCTGGCTTACAGCCAAAACTTTATCATGTGAGAGACCATACTTTCCTGCCAATTCGGTCATTTCCCGTCGTAGCTGTTCGATTCTATTATCCAATTCTAAATGGCAACCGATTTCCTTTACCATGCCCCGGATTGTACACCTACTTTTAGGGGCTGCTGCTGTTTCTCTTTTTGTGGATGTTCCTGGGTGTAAAGAAACGTCACTTCCTAAGACCTCAGCGATAGCAGTAATATCCAACGCCCCCTCTCTATTTACAATTTATGTCATAATCTACTATACAGGAATGTGCAGAAATTGACCGACTAAGAAAAATTGAATAGAAAAAAACATCCCATCGAAGGGATGTTTTTTTGGTTACGATCTATTTAACTGACTATTCAATGAATGTCAATTCTTTAGCCCTCTGTTCCATGGTCGAACATAATTATACTGATATTATTGGGCTTCTCTGTGTATGGAGAACCAGCAAATAAAGCTAGAACCATAACCAGTGATAGAAAGAAACTTTTCATAGATGTAACCCCCCTAAATTTTGTATAAATATACCAAAAACACCATATAACAAGGTTACAGGTTTAACTATCTAATTATTTTCAGGAAGAAGATTCTCCTTTTTTCTGCCCGTTACAATGGTTTGATATCGTTCCACTTGTGTTGGCGATGCATGTTGCCGGTACTCTTCAAATAACGCTATGCATTTAAGAGCATCTTCAAAGCGATTTATCAAACTGGCTAAAGAAAGACAGCATATCGTTTCTTCAATCCCTTTCTCTAGTCGCCCTTTAGCGAATTCATAAATGGCTGCCTGATACCGAAATCGGAGATGCCTGTCCAAACGAATTGCGTCGGTATATTGACCAAAATTGGTGATGTGCATTGAAAAGCGCTCTAATATCTCATCCACACAAAAATCGTAAATATTAGCTGATTTTATAATAGAAATTAAACCAGGAAGTATTTCATTTGGGGGAAGACTCTCAAGATAATCGGCATACTCCTCAATGGTGTTGGTATTACCAGCCAATACCTCTAATGTGTATAAGTTAGCCTTTGCCCAAATCCGGAACCGCTCTACCTCTTGATGTCCAACTTCATCCAGCAGTTCAAACCATCCTAAATCAGCATAAATTTGTACATACGACTTGGCTTGTGCATACATTCCTTGCATTTCCAATATCGCGCCTTTATATAAATGTCCCATGGCGTAATAATACACAAGAGGACGTTCTGTCTCAGGCAGTTCACTTTTTTTATCTCTTTTCAATCTGTCCAACTCATATATGTAAATCGTTTCCGCAAGATACCGTAATTCATCAGCGTACTGTTCCGACTTCTTCCATTTATGCAAAGAATAACAAACCCGCGCTAATTGAAATAAAGCATCCAGCTGGTAGTTCTCAGGAAGCCTATTCCGATAGGGGGAAAACCGGATCACTGCTTCCCCATTTTCTTCAGAATTGGTTCCGAGTGCAGCCCGAAATAATCGATACTGACTTATTACGAATTGCTCAGAATAACCATCCTTCTCGCTATCAACGACAGCCTGATAAAAAGGCACGGACTCTTTTTGTTTCCCGCTTTCATATAGCTGTTCCGCCACTAAAAAGAGGGTCGAAATATTTCTAGGGTTGTCCAACAGTTTGGGAACAACCTCATCTATGCAATCTTGCCGCCCAACCTCCGCGCATCGTACTAAATATGGGATCAACCGAGGGCGCGATATTCTCCCCTCCGATATGCATTCTTCCGTATACCATTCATACATCCAACCCGGCTCGCGGCCAAACACCGCAGCTAGCGCATCTAATTGACCAATAGTCATAGCCCGCGGTGGATTTCCGTTCAGAATTTCGCTTAAACTCCCATGGTTAATGCCCGTTAATTCCCCTAGTTTACTCAAGGTATAGCCGCACTCTCTACGGTGTCTTTCAATTTCTGACCGCAGCGACCCGTGCAATGTCCCTTGCAGCCCCCCCATAAAGAATCATCCCCTAGTTTTTTTCTTTATTTTACCATATATTGGATATTTTTGGAAGGTTGTATCTTTACATTTCTTAACATTTCAGTTAACTAATTCGTCACTTTTCGCACAATTCCTCCAATGTCTTACATGTGTTTGCACTTCGTGACATTTACGCCCTCTTGAATCAGCTTTCAAGCGAATACAACCGCGCAGGAAGAAGCGGATTTCCAGTCCAAGCGCCTCTGGAGCCCTACTCAACTTCGAAATGAATGGCGGGGGTTTTCAGCTTCAACCTCTGCGAATACTTCGTCGAAACTCTACTTTTGAAGCGCTCCCGCCATTTATTTCGAAGCGGACAGTCCCCGCCCCCAGCAGGGCGTAGGTCGAAGCGTAGACTGGAAATCCGCTTCTTCCCCACCACTACAGCTACTTATATCCTCACTGCAAAAAAGCTCCGCCAAAACATCTGGCGAAGCTTTCATTTTAAATCCGTGCTTATTGCATAGCCACTTTCATAACTGCACGAACAGAATCAGCGGATTTATCCAATGCTGCTTTCTCAGCAGCAGTCAGATCCAGCTCGATGACTTGCTCGATACCTTTTCCACCCAAGAGAGTTGGTACACCCAGGTAGATATCATTGTAGCCATACTCGCCTTGGAGTAAAGCGATGGATGGCAGGATACGCTTCTTGTCTTTCAAGATAGCTTCTGCCATTTCTACCAGAGCTGCCGCAGGTGCGTAGTAAGCAGAACCGTTACCCAAGAGAGCTACGATTTCGCCTCCGCCTTTGCGCGTACGCTCAACGATAGCATCCAGACGATCTTGTGGGATCAATTTTTCGAGTGGGATACCACCTGCGTAGGAGTAACGCAAGAGTGGCACCATGTCGTCACCGTGACCGCCCAATACGAAGCCCGTTACGTCATTTACGGATACATTCAGTTCCATCGCTACGAACGTACGGAAACGAGCTGTATCGAGTACGCCGGATTGACCGATTACGCGGTGTTTCGGGAAGCCGGACGTTTTGTAGAATGTATACGTCATCGCATCTACCGGGTTGGACAGGATGAGTACGATAGAGTTTGGTGCATATGTTTTCACTTGCTCAGCAACAGAGCGCATGATAGCTGCATTCGTTGCTACCAAGTCATCGCGGGACATACCTGGCTTACGAGCAATCCCTGCTGTAATGATTACGATATCGGAGCCTTCGATGTCTTTGTAGTCAGAAGTACCTGTAATGCTAGCATCGAAGCCGAGAACTGGAGAAGCCTCCATCATGTCCAGAGCTTTCCCTTTTGTTGGGTTCTCCAGTTGTGGAATATCAACCAATACGATGTCAGCCAGCTCTTTTTGCGCCATGATGAACGCAGTTGTCGCTCCAGTAAAACCACTACCGATTACGGCTACTTTTTTTCTGCGGAATGTCATGCAAAAATCCTCCTCGTCGTCATTGGTTCTATTACAAGACCAGTTTCACACCACTTGCTTTTTGCTCCAGCATTTTGGAGAGGATGGTCCCGATGTGGGCCCCCGCCTCAACCGGAGATGTACCTTGACGATGAATATTCGAGATCACTGTACGCTCTGATTCTACCATACCTTTGCGTGGACGGTAGCACATGTACGCACTCATGGAATGTGCCGTAACCAATCCTGGACGTTCCCCGATCAGGAGCACCAATACTTCTGGCTCCAGGATCTCGCCGACGTGATCCATGCTGGCTACGCGTCCGCCTTTGATAAAAAACGGAGTACCGCAGGTCAGTCCGTAGCTTTTCAGAGAGTCCATCAGGGATGGAAGCACGTCTTTCAGGTTCGCATCCACCGCAGCGGCACTCAAGCCGTCTGAAACGACGATTTGTACCTGTGGTTTCTTTTGGCCGCGCTCTTGCAGCAAGCGCACGCCTTCCTCCGTGAGGACACGCCCCATATCTGGACGTTTTAGATAGTTTTCGGTGTTGTCATACTGTGTTTCCACAGTGAACAAGGAAAACTGATCAAGCACCGCTTGACTGACTTCACCGTATACAGCATCTACAGCCGCAGCATGGTCGCGACGCAATTCGAGCATCGTTTTGGTCAAAGGTCTTACACCTGTACGCCAAACCCCGATACGCGCTGGCGTGCTGGACAGCAGCTCTTCCAAGCCTTCCTTGTACTTCGGATTCGGTACATGTGTCGTTCTCTCTGGCTCAGCTGATGGAGCAAGGTGCTCGTTCACTGCAGGAGCCGGTGCAGGTGCAGTCGTCGCACTCGCTACTGGCTCGGCCTTTTTCTCCGATCTCAGTTGGATCAAGCCTGTCTCTGCTTTTGGTGACGGAGCTTGTTCTGTGGACTCACCCAGCTTCTTTTGCAGCTCTGCTACTACTTTATCTACCAAGAAATCTAATTGTTGTTCCATCCGTCTTTCACCTCCTGATCTTACATGAAGATTGTCGGATCGCCTGCTTTTGCAGTCAGCCTACCGTTTTCCATGATGCCCATTTTCTCCAGCCATTTTTCAAAATCAGGTGCCGGGCGCAGTCCCATCACTTCACGGAACGCGGCAATATCATGGAAGCTCGTCGATTGATAGTTGAGCATGACATCGTCAGCCATCGCTACGCCGATGACGAAGTTAACGCCTGCCGACGAGAGCAAGATACCGAGATTGTCCATATCGTTCTGATCGACCTTCATGTGGTTCGTGTAGCATACGTCACAGCCCATTGGCAAACCGTGCATTTTGCCCATGTAATGGTCTTCCAGGCCCGCGCGGATTACTTGACGGCTGTCGTACAAGTACTCAGGTCCAATGAAGCCGACTACCGTGTTCACGATAAACGGATTGTACTTGCGAGCAAGTCCGTAGCAACGCGCTTCCATCGTTACCTGGTCCATGCCGTGATGCGCCTCAGAGGACAGCTCAGAGCCTTGGCCTGTCTCGAAGTACCAGAAGTTCGGTCCGTAGGAGGTACCCTCTTTGCGCATCAGCTCGTCTGCTTCATCCAGCAGCGCTACATCAATACCAAATGCATTGTTTCCTTTTTCACTACCCGCCAAACTCTGGAAAATCAAATCCGCTGGTGCCCCATTACGGATGGCACGCATTTGCGTGGAAACGTGAGCCAATACGCAGTTTTGCGTCGGGATATCAAACTTGGTCATCACGTCTTTGGTCATGTTCAAAATATCCTTGACGCTGTCCGCTGTATCGATAACCGGGTTAATTCCGATAACCGCATCGCCGATTCCGTAGCTCAGTCCTTCGTACAGAGACGCCTTGATGCCTTGTACGTTATCGGATGGATGGTTCGGCTGTACACGAGAAGCCAATACGCCCTTCTGACCAATTGCCGTGTTGGCATGCGTTACAACTTTAATTTTCGTTGCAGCCGTAATCAAGTCCAGATTGCTCATGAGCTTGGCAGTCGCTGCGATCATTTCACTGGACAAGCCGCGGCTGATGCGCTTGAGTTCATTATCGCCTGCTTGATGGCTCAAAATGTACTCGCGCAGTTCAGCTACACTCCAGTTTTTGATTTCGTTGTAAATTTTTTCGTTGATGCCTTCTTCGATCACACGCGATACTTCGTCTTCTTCTGCCGGAACCATCGGATTGTTACGGATATCCGCCAATGTCAGATCAGCCAACACCTGCTTGGCAGCTACACGTTCCCTAGAATCAGCAGCGGCGAGACCAGCCAGCTGGTCGCCTGATTTATCTTCATTAGCCTTCGCGAAAACCTCTTTCAAATCGCGAAATTGATAGGTATGTCCAAGTACAGTCGTTTTCGTGTTCATCACGTTCACCCCTTCTTACGTTACGCCCTCTCATCAAAAGCAAGTGTTTTTACGACGACGGGAATAATCGTTCCCGAGATCGGCTCACCCAGATCGATGTAATCGCCGTATTCCACACGCACCTGATCGATACAAATGATTTCTGGTGCCCCTTTGCAACGCAACGCCAGGGCCTGCCCGAGAGCTTTTGCCATATCCGTTTCACAGATGACTACCATCGTCTGACTCTCGGGGAACGTACCCCGGTATTGATCAGACAGCTCCTGGGACAACGTCTGCAGCAGTGCATACGAGCAGTACCCGATGCCGGAGATCGCGAGCGCGAATGGTATCCCTGTTGTTTTCTCAAATAGACGCTCACCCAGTTGATAGATCGAACCCACTTCCTGGCGCAATCGTGCGGCGTCTGCCAATTGTTCCTCGGTAAGCTCCAGCTTGAGAATCGGAATGTTTTTGATCGGCAAAAGCTCCGGCTTGATATGCACGGTCGAACCGCTAATCTCCGTGCTCTGCATTCCCGCACCGATTACCGTTGCCCGTACCGTCTGATCCGGGTCTAGCCACTGTACCGGATACGTCCCTTTTTCTCGTTCCTGCTGCAGTACATATCCAAGTAGTGGTCCAAAATCGCCATATCGGCTCGCATCTGCGATAGTTCGCACGGGCGGTCCGCTCATGAGCTGACCTACACCGCCTGAGACGGTCAATTCGTCAACAGCGATGCCATCGCGCAAATGCGGTCCTAATACAAGCAAGCCTGATACCTGGCGTTCTTTTCCTGTCAAATAATCAAGCATGCTGCGAGCTAGCTGTTCGGCAACCTCTGTGAGCTGCGCGAATCCGATTTCCTCGCCGACTTGAATACGCAATCCTTTTGCCGACAGCCATTGTTGAATGTTCGGCGACACGTATTGAACAACACCCTGCGGACTGAGACGAATCAGCCTTCCGCCGACGTGGAACGTAACAGTCGCAATCGCGCGGCCACGTTGGAAGTAGGCTGCATTCGCCGTCCCTCCGCCAATATCGACGTTGACGATTACACCTTGCATGGCTTGCGAACGTTTTTCCGCGCCCGCACCCTTGCCCGCCAGCACGCCTTCGAGGTCAGCACCTGCTGTCGCTACCACGAAATCCCCGGAACGTTCAGCCAGCAGATGAACGATATGCTGCGCGTTCTTTTTGCTTGCGGTTTCTCCGGTAATGATGACCGCCCCGGACTTGATTTGAGACAGGCTGACTTGTGCCTTGTCGTACTCCGCTGCGAGAATCGCTCTGATTCCTTCTGCGTCGATTTCATCAAACCCGATCAGCGGTGTGGAATGTACTTCGCTCGCATACAGCAATTGTCGCTCCACGATCTGATAACGCGGCAGCGAAAACGTGCTGGACATACGACCCAATCGCAATCGGCTTACGATCATTTTGGTTGTGCTTGTTCCCACATCGATTCCGACGCTTTGGATCCATTGTTCATCCATATGAACCTCCTTGAACCATTGGCGTGCCAGACGGGCCCTACGAAAAAACGCCTGAACAGCCGGATTCTTGCTTCCGGTCTGATTCAAGCGCCTTTGCTCTTCGTTCGTATCTACTTGTCACTGCTTTTTATGATAACGTCAGTACTAGCCTTGCGTAAAAATGGCCTGCTCGCCCGACAGAATCTCTTCTGCCAGCTTCACAAGCGGCATGCGCCGTTGCATGCTTACTTGCTGCATCCATTTGTATGCCGCATCCTCTTCCAAGGATAGGGCACTCATCAGCTTTCCTTTTGCCTTTTCCACTGCTTTGCGATCCTCGATCTTTTGCTTCAGATCGTTTATATCCTTCTTCAACGAAACGACTTTTTCCTTTTGGCTGAGGGCGATTTCCACTGCGGGAATCAAGTCATCCTCCGACACCGGCTTTACCAAGTAAGCCGTCACACCCGCTTTTCTGGCATCCTGGACGAGTTCCTTTTGGCTATACGCCGTCAAGAGAAGGATGGAACTGTCTGAAAAGGAACGAATGATGCTGCTTGCCTTAATCCCATTCAAGACAGGCATTTTCACATCCATGATGATCAGATCGGGCTTGTGACGATGGGCGAGTTCGACTGCCTCTTCTCCGTTTTTCGCCTCGGCAACCACTAAATACCCTTCATTTTCGAGCATCTCGCGCAAATCCATGCGAATAATCGGCTCGTCATCAACCACCATAATCTTCGGCTGTGTCATCTTCATCCTCCTTTTGGATCGGATAGAGAATGGTAACCTCTGTTCCGTTCCCAGTGTTGCGGAAATGCATGGTGCCTTCGAGGTCTTCCCTGACCAGCGTATCGACAATCTTCAAGCCGAGATGGCCTTTTTTGTGGATCTGCTCCATGTCCTCGATACCTACCCCGTCATCCGTCACAGACAGACTTACGAAGTCTTCCTTGGAAACGAGTGCAATGGAGATTTTCCCTTCGTGCTGCTCATGAAACCCATGAATCATGCAATTTTGAATCAGCTCGGTGACGATCAAGGCAAATGATGTTGCTTTATTAGACGGCAGATATACCGACTCACCTGTCACCACTACGTGTATAGCTTGCTCAGAACGTCTCATCGAAGAGACGATTATTTTCGATATTTTGGTTAAAATCTCTTTGAAATCAATCTGCTCCAGACCATCCTGTGCCAAATATTCGTGAATAATGGCGATGCTGTTGATGCGATTGATGCTTTCCCGGTATACCTTTTCAATCTCGTCAGACTGCGAACGCCGCATTTGCAGGCGCAACAGGCTGGAGATGGTCTGCAAATTGTTTTTGACCCGGTGGTGAATCTCTTTGATCACCGCGGATTTGATCATCAATTGCTTTTCTTTTTCACGAATGTCCGAGATATCTCGCAGGAGAATGAATCCTCCAATGATGTCTTGCTTGCGGACGGACGAAACCGCTTTCATCATGATAAAATGCTTACCTTTTGACAGCTCCTCCTGAATATAACCCCCGTTGCGCACAAAATTTTCCGGGGTAACTCTCCAGGAGAAAATACGTTCGATGCTCTCTCCTTTTTCCGGCCGTTCAAAGCCAATCAAGGAAAGCAGCTTGTGGGCACGACCATTGGCGTACGTGATAACCCCACTTTGATCAAACAAAATCATGCCCTCGTGCAACAGCGACGAAATGGGCAGATCAGGCACAGCGAACTGGATGAGCGTCTCACTTAAATGCTCCGTTGTTTCCTTGAGCATTTCGACGTTCTTTTCCTGTTCCACTTGCTTGGAAATATCTTGTTCAGTTATCAATGTCCCGATTGTTTTTCCAGCCGCATTCGTGATTGGCACGACGCTTTGTCGCATCACGACCTGCTCTTGTGAAACACCACGTGAACCGATGACGGGCTTGCCTGTTGTCAGGCAATACATCACGGCCGGCTCATTAATCGCCGTCGCCAGATGCCCTACGACAGATCCACTGTACATGGAGCGTGCCGTACTCGGTGCAGCTTGTGCTACTACCATCGCAGCGCTTCGATCTACCGTTGGACAGTCAATAAACATGTCTGCCTGCGACAGATCAGCAAAAATCTGTAGCTTGGAAGCCAGATCCTCCACAATCCGAATGTCGTCATCACTCAACGTCGTGGACGCTTTGCACACTTCTCGTATTGATTGCATGTGAACCTCTTTTCACCTGCTAGGAGTTAATATGCCCTCATTTTCTCACAGACGCTCTACGGCGGAAAGAGGTTTAATACTGGTTAAACGGGTTTACTCGCTGACAATTTCTTGCAAATACGCTCGCAATTCTGGCACTCCTTCACTGGTAAGGGAGGAGGTCCGGAAAATTCTCGCATCGCCGAGTGATTGGCGCAAGTATTCTTCTGCCCTCTCCACATTCGCGTCAGGATGATCCGTTTTGGTAATAACCCCTATACACGATTGCGGAAACCCTTGTGAAAAGCCAGGAGGGAAATAATTCCGATCCCGCGTAGCATCCTGCACCATCATGACGATGGTCGCCTCAAGGGAAGTAGCCATAAGCGTGCGATAAAACATCGGGTTTTCGCTATATTCACCTGGAGTGTCAATCACCCAGTCTCGATATTCGAGCGCCTGTGTCTTCCTGGCAGGCTGTTCGTCATTGAACAGCGCCCGCACCAGAGAAGACTTACCTGCTTCGATTGCACCGATAATCATTACACGACCGGTCATGATTTCGTCACCAGCGCCGGTGTAAACCGCAGTTTTTCGCTCAACACCTGATTGACCGCGTCTACTGCCATCTCAACAGCAGATACATCTCCTACGACAATCAGTGATCCTGTGAAACGATCGAGAAACCCAAGCTCGACACCTGCTGCCTTTGTCGCAATATCTGCGGCAATAATGGCTGTTTCTGTAGGCGTCAAAGTCAAAATGCCGATGGCACCAGCCTCTTTAATACCTAGCTTGGTATAGAGCATTGGGTCAGGGTTGGCGATCACATGAGCCAACGTGACCTGTTTCCCTGGTACGAATTCCTGTATGACTCGTGAACGTTCCTGTTCCATTCCTATTCCTCTCTTCCTGCGGCACCCGGCACCTCAAACGAATCCACAATGCCTACGATAATCGCATCGATCGGCACACTGGTGCCGGAGAAAAGGATTCGGGCAGGCGTCCCACGAGAGACGATAACCTGCTCTCCGATTCCCGCGCCAATTCTGTCCGCCGCGATAACGGTTTGTCCGCCTTCTTCGCCACGCCAGTCAACCGGCTGAACCACCATGAGCTTGAGATTTTCCATACCTGCTTCTTTTTGAGTGGCCCAGACGCTGCCGATCACTTTTCCCAAAAACATGCGATCACCCTTTTCCTAAATAGCTGACCGTAATGCCGCGCTCTCTCATGCTGTCATAAGCAAGTGGAGAAACGATTGCTCCTTTTTTCACGATCAATGTCGTGTCGCGAAGCTCAGGCTGAGATCTGATCCAATCCGCTGTCAACAGCTTCCCGGAAAAGACTGCTTCTTCCTCATCCAATGGTGTCAGGGTCGGTTGTTCAGGCTTGGTCGTCTCTACTTTTTGCAGTTGTGACTTCAGCTTGGAAACCACTCGATCCGCCAGACGACGTTGTTCTACAAACTCCACACCCAGCTCTTTCATGCTCTCAACGTGACGGTTGAACAGCTTTTCATAAGCAGGTGTCAGCGTCAATGTTTGCAGGGTACGACGGTCTGCGCGCTTGATCCCTGGCACATCGGAGCCAGCGATGACGAATTTGCCCATCACCAATGCGGAAAAGACGATTTCTGCTTTGATCGTTCCTTTTAGACCGGAAGCAATTCTTGCTGCATTATCCAAATCGATTTCAGGAATCACGATACCGACGTAATCTTTCGGCACTTCCAACGGGACAGGAGCGTACTCATCCGCAGTTAGGATTTTGCCTGCTCCCCCACATTCGATCTTGTGCATTCCCAACCAAGAAGAAGTTTCTCCGTCCAGGAAGAGAATGTCATGGCAGATCCCGTGGTTTTTCAGTTGGATAAAATGATCCTGATACGCCTCATGAGCCTGGCTGTCGCAAAAGACGTACAGGACACGAGGCGCTTCGCTTTTCTTTTCTGTATTCATCGATTGCAAAATTTCTTTTGTAATCGACGCCACCATTTCTCTGATGTCCATCAAGCTCAACCTCCGTTAGCCGGAGTAAAATTGCCCGTTCTTGCCGATCACTTTTACCCGGTCGCCCGTTTTCAAATTAGCGGCATTTCCTTCATCCGTATCCACGTGGAAATCAAGTGCAAACTGCGGATGTACACGAACGACTACATCTGGATAGATGATAGGACGATCGCTTTGTGTCGCCAGGATCAGCGTATCGCCATCCTTCACTTGATATTGCTCGGCATCTGCTGGAGACATATGAACGTGGCTCTTCGCTACGATTACGCCTTTGTCCATCACGACTGTCCCTTTTGCCGTAACAAGTACCATCCCTGGTGTTCCTTCAATATCTCCAGACATACGCACAGGTGCTTGAACACCTACTGCAAAGCCGTCTGTTCTGGAAATTTCCACTTGTGTCGCGCCACGAGCTGGTCCCAAAACACGAACTCCGTGGATGCTGCCTTTTGGTCCTACGATGGTGACTGTTTCCTGGCAAGCAAACTGGCCCGGTTGCGACAAATCACGCATTGGCGTCAATTGATGTCCAGCTCCGAAAAGCTTCTCGACATCTGCTTGCGACAAATGAATGTGACGGTTAGATACGCCCAAAGGAATTTCACGCACTGCCTCGGCAGCTTGATTGGTGGAAGGCTGCTGGTTCTGATCAACTTGTTTCACTTGAATCCCTCTTCCTTTCAAGAAATCTGCCGCTGCTGGTGTTATTTTATCCCCTTTCTCAACGAGAAAGGGGTTTGGAATACCTGACTTATGCATGGCTCTCAAGGATGCTTCTGTAATCACTGCCATAGGGATTTATTACCCTTCGAGTTTAGGCAGGATCAGTTCAATGTCTCCATGAGGGCGTGGGATAACGTGGATAGATACGAGCTCTCCTACTTTTTCAGCAGCAGCGGCACCTGCGTCTGTGGAAGCTTTTACTGCACCTACGTCACCACGTACCATAACAGTTACGAGACCGCCACCTACGTGTACTTTACCAATCAGTTTTACGTTTGCTGCTTTTACCATTGCATCAGCAGCTTCAACTGCTCCTACCAAACCTTTTGTTTCTACCATTCCCAATGCGGACATTTCTCCAGCCATTTTCATTTCCTCCTTAATTATATCTCCAAAATTTTAGTGTTTTACGACTCTAAGTCGTCATTTCTGTTAACACGGATTTGATAATGTTTTTGATCTCATCGCGGCTCAATCCAACATTCATGGAAGAGACAGCCTGTAGTACAGCTTCTTCCGCTTGCGTAGATGGAGCAGCCTGAACTGGTGTTGATTGTGGCATTTCTTTGATACCAAATGCAACACGCTTGATGTTGAACATGTGCTTCGCACCGATGTTATCGGAAGTGATGTTGCCCCCATGGGAACCGCATCCAAGCGTAAACGCTGGTTGTACGCCAGTCGTTGCACCAATTCCCCCGAAGGTCGTTCCAGTATTTACTGGAATTCTGGATGCTGGCATTGCTTGACCATACGCTGCGATGACATTGTCATCCTGAGCGTGAATACCCGCCGTATGTCCAAGTCCGCCGTGATCCAGCAATTCGCGGCAACGAGCAAACGCTTCGTTGTCACCTTGAACCGTGTAGAGAGCGAGAATCGGCGCCAGTTTTTCCACTGACATCGGGTACGCTTTACCTACATTGTTCTCCTCCGCAACCAGGACACGCGTATCAGCAGGGATGGTAATACCCGCCATTTGAGCGATCACATGCGGAGAGCGGCCAACGATTTTCGCGTTCAGTGAGCCGTTTACCATGACGATTGCCCCTACTTTTTCCTTCTCTTGCTCGTTCAGGAAGTAGGCGCCTTCACGCTTCAGGGCAGCAATCAATTGGTGTTTCATGGATTCCTCCACTACCAATGCTTGCTCAGAAGCGCAGATCGTACCGTAGTCAAACGTTTTGCTCTGCACGATGCGTCTTGCAGCAGCAGCAAAATCAGCACTGTGGTGGACGTAGACCGGAACGTTACCAGGTCCAACGCCGTACGCAGGTTTACCGGAGCTGTATGCTGCGCGTACCATCGGCGTTCCGCCAGTCGCGAGAATCAGATTGGTCAGCTTGTGCTTCATCAGCTCATTTGTCCCTGGAAGCGTAGGCTTCGTAACGCAATGGATCAAGCCTTCTGGTGCTCCAGCCGCTACTGCCGCCTGTGCCATCAGTCGCGCTGCTTCTAGCGTGCATTTGGCTGCCGACGGATGCGGGCTGAAGACAATCGCATTTCTCGCCTTGAGGGAGACCATCGATTTATAGATAACCGTGGACGTCGGATTAGTGGAAGGCACGACCCCAGCCACGATACCGTATGGCTGCGCCACTTCCCATACCTTGTTCTCTTCGTCCTTACGGATGATGCCAACCGTTTTTACATCTTTCACAGATGCGTACACATCTTGAGCAGCAAACAGGTTTTTCATCCGTTTGTCAGGGACGTTACCAAAGCCTGTTTCTTCTACAGCCATTGCTGCCAGTCGATCAGCATTCTCCACGCCCGCTTTGGACATGGCTTCGATGATTCTGTCGACTTGCTCTTGGCTGTAAGTAGCGAACTTGGCTTGTGCTTCCTTCGCTTGTGCGAGGTAGGTACGCACTTCTTGTATGGAGTACAGATCAGCGTCGAGTGTCATTAGGCTTTGTCACCTCCGCCTTGCTTCTCTTCCAGCAAGCGGATGAGATCTTCTTTTTTCGCTGTGTTGATCTCATTCGTTGTGAGTGGGAAGTCGGCGTAGGAACGCGCCATTTTACGCAGGTCATTGATGGACTGATCTTGCAATCCGGACGCTTGCGCTGGTGCCGACTCTGACTTCGGCTCTTCCTTCACTTCTGGTTTCAGCAGGTTTTTAATCATTCTTGGTACATTTTCGTCAGGACGTGGAATTACGTGTGAGTGCAGCAATCTTCCGACACGTCTCGCAGCTTCAGCACCAGCATCTACTGCTGACTGTACGGAGGAGACATCTCCGATTACATACACGGTAACGATCCCTGCGTCCGCTCCTTCATAAGAGACGACTTTCACGTCTGCAGCCTTGGCAGCAGCGTCTGCGGCAGCGATGAGAGCAGGCAAGCCCAGTGTCTCGATCATGCCGAGTGAATATGTTGTAGCGCGCATTTACATTACCTCCCCTTCAAGAGGGAAAATCCCTATTATCGTTTGACAGGCTGTTGGGCGACACTTCTTACGGCATCGGCAAAAGCATCGGCGGCTGCCTTGCATGCCGACTGGCTGCCAGTGAGAAGCGCTCCCCCAAAGTTCGTTTCAGTAGGAGGACCAAAAAACTGCATCATTTGTACATCTGCTGCCTTGAGAGCAGCATCGATACCATAAATGGCCTCCAGCGGCGGAGCGATCAAGTAGGCAAGCGGTTCACCTTCCCTGATTCCGGCCAGTTGGGACAAGTAGCTTCCCGTCCGCGACACAACATGGGCGTAATACGCATGCGTCCCTTCATCATTCAAAGAGTAAAAGCATGCTCCGCTCTCCATAAATGCAACGGCTGCATCCAGTCCGCTCTGCACCTCCGATGGCGTCGCGCCTCCGATCATCCCGATGAACTCGCCGGACAATGGTCCAGACGCATGGCCTGAGCCTGCATAAAACGACTTGGCATACACAACTTCTACCGCTGCCTTTTTGGTCGCTTCATCAATGGCCGTATACCCCACATCGTCAATCGTTGAGGTCAAGAGCCCTAGACTGCGGATATGAGAAGGCAGGTTCAGCTTCTCCGCAAATTGAGGATCGACATTGGGAATCAGTCGGATCGCAAGCGGCGTCGCTCGAATTGGTTTTTCCATGCGTGTCACTCCTTTCAGACAACTTCCCATCAAAAGCAAAAAAAGGTACCTAGACACGAAAGAACATGCTTCGTGTTCAAGGGCACCTTTGCCTTTTGATTATTCACTTGTTTGGGACAAGATACACGCTATTTTCGTGTTCTTATACCTGTCTCTAATGTAGAACAAGGCAAGGAAAAATGCAAGCGTTTTCGGCATTCCGTCACTTTTCCATATTCCGGTCATATTGCGGACACACGCCCCGATTATCTTTGTGTTGTAGCCGAGACGGGCAAGCCCGCAAACAAGGCTCACCACAATCTACTGATCCCTAAGGAGGAATTTTACGATGAAAAAGAAAATGACAATGGCAGTAATGGCTCTGGCAGTATCCGCAATGGCAGGTTCCGCGTTTGCGGCAAGTGAACCAGCGAAAACGCCAGGTACTGTCGTACCACTTCAGGTGGTTAACATCGATGGCGCTCAAACGATGGCAAAACCGGCTATCAATCTGGTGGAACTGGCAAAAGAAAAAGGCATCTCCGTGGAAGAACTGATCGAACAGATGAAAAAAGAAGGAAAGATCAAGGAGGCTACTACTGTTTCCTTCAAGTTTGATGCAAACGGCAAGCAGCTCGTCACCATGCAAAACGCAATCAGTCTGGAGCAAATGGCAAAAGAGAAAGGCATCAGCGTAGAAGCGTTGATCAAACAACTCGAAAAAGAAGGGAAGATTACAAAAGCTACGAAAATCTCAGTACCTGCCATCAAAAAATAAACGTAGCCTTTCAAACCTACACAAAACCTCTGACAGGAAACTGCCAGAGGTTTTGTTATGCCCTTCGCCATTTAACGGACACATAGCTCCATTATGCTAAACAAATGAAACAAGTGCGTTTTTTTACAAATGATGTCAATCGAAATGATGTCCATCCTTGCTATGATAGGAACATATTGATTTGAGATAGCTTTGAGGTGATGCTTCGTGAAACGAATTCTACTCATAGAGGATGAAATACCGATTGCGCGTCTTGTCAGCGTCTACCTGGAACGGGCGGGCTACGAAGTAAAGTGGAATGAGGGTGACCACGAAGCGATCCCTACCTTCTTCTCCTGGAAGCCCGATCTTGTCCTGCTTGACTTGACGCTGCCCGATCACGACGGTCTGGACATCCTCAATCAGATTCGCCAATACGGCAGCTGCCCGGTCATTATTATCACAGCGCGCGGAACTGTGCCTGACAAGCTCCAAGGACTGGCCCAAGGTGCAGATGACTACATCGCCAAGCCTTTTGATCCAGAAGAAGTGCTTGCCCGTGTCCAAGCTGTGCTCCGCCGTTCCTCTTATCTCGCGGAAGCAGATACGATCAGACTCGGAACTCTTTCGATAGATGTTACAGCTCAGAATGCGTTGATCGGGAAAGCTCCCATTTCCTTAATGCCAAGGGACTGGCAGCTGCTTGTTTTCCTGGCACGGCATCCGAACCAACGCTTTAGTCGTGATCAATTGCTAGATCAGGTGTGGGGCATGGATTTTGAAGGAGGGGATCGTTCCGTGGATACCGCTGTGAAGCGCTTGCGCAAAAGCTTGCAGCCTTGGCCGACTTCCGAAGGGGAGATTAGCACGATCAGAGGAATGGGGTACAGCCTGCGTGTTTACTAAACGATCTACTTCTACTAGAGCTGCCGTGCCGCTCTTGCGTTACTGGACGTGGCGCTATGCCTTGATTTTGTCAGTGATCCTTCTTGGCATCGGATTTTTTGGCATCTATTGGATTAACAAAGCGGCTACGGAACAGCAGTTTCAAGTGTTGGAAGCCAGAACGGAAATGCTCGCTGACTCGTATTCCAAGGTGTTGCTGACCAAGAATGCCGCGGCTTCTCCTGAGACAAAAGAAGCTGTGGCGGAAGTAACCTCTACGATTACGAAACTCGCCACTACAGCTGTTACTGGCCCTACGTCCGCTATTATTTCTGAAAACACTACGCCCGCAGCCGCTACCACAACGATCGCGCTCAGAGTCATGCCAGCCGTTCCGGCCGATCACGTCGTTCAAATATACGATGACGCTGACAAGACGTTTAAAAAAGAGCAGTTGGGTAAGACTGCTGCTACCATCATCAAATTACCCACCCCCATCCAGCCCGTGGACAACACAAAGGAAACACGTGAGGTTATCGCTACAAAGGGAGCTACCTGGTTGCGGGTAGGTGTGCCCTACTACGAAAACAATGCCGTCGCCGGCACTTATTATGTGAGCACGCCGCTTAATGATGACTTGGTCCAGACCTATATCACGATCATGGTTTCCATCGGCGTCATTACCTTATGCGGTTGGGCGATCGTCTATGTGTTGTCCAGGTCACTGACACTACCCCTGCGCCAGTTGGCAATGGCGGCAGAACAAATATCCACCGGGAACTACACGCCCTCATTGCCCGATTCTTCCCAAATTAAAGAAGCGGAAATCAGTCAGCTGATTCATTCCTTTGACGAAATGGCGAAACGGCTTGGACAGCTGGAGCGGATGCGCACCGACCTTTTGGCTGGGGTGTCCCATGAGCTGCGTACTCCTGTCACTTCGATCCGCGGGATGATTCAAGCGGTCAAAGACGGCGTAGTGAAAGGTGCCGATGCGGATGAATTCATGCAAATAAGCATGGACGAAGCTAAGCGACTTCAGACAATGGTCAATGACCTCCTTGATTTTTCGTCAATGGAAGCAGGAGAAGTATTTGTCGAGAAACAACCTGTTCAGATTGCCAGCACATTGGATCAGATAACTGCACAGGTGCAAGCCTTGCCCTCCTTTGCCGATGTATCTGTGACAGTTAATCCGACTAGAGCTGAAATCGTATGGATCGGCGATGAATCACATGTCAAACAAATTTTGTTCAATTTATTGGGGAATAGTGCTGCCGCAAGCGCAACCCAAATAAAGATCGACGTCCATAACCAAAGTGACTTCCTCTCCATCGATGTCACCGACAACGGAAAAGGAATTGCTGAGTCAGAGGTTCCTTTCATTTTCGAACGGTACTATCGCGGAGATAGCAAACGCAAAAAGAAGCAAGGCCTGGGTCTGGGCCTGACGATCTCCCGCCTTTTAGCAAAAGCACACGGCGGCAATGTAGAGTTGCTTCAGACATCTCCAGAAGGAACAACCTTTCGTCTAACACTCGCCCATTCAGATTCATCAACATGATATGAACAAGGGAAGCGGCACGTATCAACTGTGCCGCTTCCTCTTTTTACGTATAGGCTCCCTCCGGCACATGTGTGCGTATGAGATCCATGAAAATGTCTAATGCTTTGGTATGAAACTCGTTTGATTTCGTTACAAGGGAAAAATCACGGGTAACAGGCATCCCCGCTACCTTCAGTGTACAGAGTGTACCTAGCTTGCGTTCTTTGCGGATGGCCCAATAGGACAGCAGGCTGATCCCCAATCCAGCCTCCACAGATTCCTTGATCACCTGCGTACTACCGAATTCCATTCGCTTTTGCGGTGTGAATTGCAGCTGACGAAACATTTTTTCAGCTGCTTCTCTCGTACCTGAGCCTTCTTCCCGCACAATCCATGTTTCCTTCATCAACTCTTCAGTGCTGACCTCGGTTTGCCCTGCCAAACGATGCTTGGGTGAAGCAATTAAATACATACGATCATCGGCAAACGGCTCCACGCACATTTTCTCGTCCACATACTCCCCTTCGACAATACCGACATCGAGCTGGCGCTTGGCCACCAGATCAGCGATGACTGTAGAATTGTGGATCGTAATCGTGGGGGTAATTAACGGGTAATGCTGACGAAGACGTGCTATGACATGAGGCAGTACATACTCTCCGTATGTGTAGCTGGCACCTATGGTCAGATGTCCGCTCGGCGTATTCATCAAATCATCCACGAGGTTCTGCATCCGCGTGTACAAGCCCAAAATCTCACGGGCGTGATGATAGACGACCTCCCCTGCTTTATTCAAGCGAACATATTTATTGCTTCGCTCCAAGAGCTTTGTCCCCACTGAACGCTCCAGAGCATGCACATACTGACTAACGGCAGGTTGTGTCATGTGAAGCTCTTCTGCTGCTCGGGAAAAGTTCTGTCTGTCTGCGACGGTTACGAACACAAGCAAATGCTGATCCAACTACCTTCACCCTCCTGTCCTCTACCAGCTATATCAAATTACTTATGATGACTATCGTAATGATTTATTTTTCTTATTATAACAGTTACCTTATGCTGAGTTTGTAAAACTTTTCGAGGAGTGATGGCAATGGCAACCCCGTTTAACAGCAGCACGCCATTGAGTAGTAACAGCAATGCCAACGTACAGCAAGTAAAAAACAGTGAAAGCAACCCCGCATCCTTCTCGCTGTGGATAGGCGGAATCGCTTTTACTTTTTTCATCGCCCTGACAGGCTACGGCTTATCAATAGTACCTGGCTTCCAAAAAGTAGGCCCCCTAGCCTGTTCGATCCTGATCGCAGTCGCGTACCGTCATTTTCGTGGATATCCGGAAGCATTGCGATCAGGGATTCAGTTTTCTGCCAAACGTTTATTGCGTCTCGCTATCATTTTGTACGGTCTCAAGCTCAATATGGATGTTGTTTTGACGCAAGGCCTTGGGCTTCTCGCTTATGATGCTGGCGTGATTATCTTTGCCATCGTCGTTACGATGCTGTTAGCCAAGTGGCTGAAAGCAGACCCTTCCCTCTCCCTCATGCTCGGAGTCGGTACAGGTGTATGTGGAGCTGCAGCGATTGCAGCCGTTTCTCCCATTGTTGCTGCCAAGGATGAAGATACTGCCATCGGGGTAGGAATTATCGCGCTCGTCGGGACTTTATTTGCCATTTGCTACACGATCTTGCGTCCATTCCTCCCCCTGTCGGCGATCGAATACGGCATGTGGTCCGGCATTAGCCTGCACGAGATTGCTCATGTCGCGCTTGCTGCTGCTCCAGCGGGTCAAGATGGGCTAGCAATTGCGCTGCTGGCAAAATTAGGGCGTGTACTTCTGTTGGTCCCCCTCTGTTTTATCCTGATGTTCTGGATGAAACGCACCGGAAAACTACAACGCGACACCAAAATCGAATTTCCTTGGTTTTTGATCGGGTTTCTCGCCATGAGCGTTTTTGGAAGCTACGTTCTCGGCACAGCCATTCCTGTCTCAGATTCGTTTCATAATGGTGTAGCCAATGTCACAACCTTCGTCCTCACTATGGCCATGGTCGGACTCGGCCTCAACGTCAATCTGCGTGCACTGCGGACAAAAGCTGCACGCCCGCTGATTGCCATGAGTATTACCTCTATTCTTTTGTCTGTGCTATCCTTCGCTTTGGTTTTGGTGTAAAAACACTGTGGATAACTCAACCTATGTTTACTCATTCGCCGATCTCCTGAGGATCGGCGATGTTTTTTGTGGATAAGGACAAAGTTTATCCCCATATGTTGATAAAGATGTGTACATCTCAGCCCGGGGGGATCTATATGTCGAGAAATCGCTTGGGAAAACAGCCGAATATCTTACTGATCATTGTGGATCAGGAGCGATACCCTCCCGTGTATGAGGACGCTGCAGTCCGTGCATGGAGCCAAAAAAATCTCCACGCCTCACGTCAGATCCGTTGGAAACACATAATCTTGCGTCTCCACTCTACATGACTCCCCATACTGAACGTGTTCGACTAAAAATGGAGCTACTCCTGAAAGAACAACGAACAAAAAAGCGGCAGACTCCTTTCTAACAAAAAAAGAAAAAACCCTCTTCTGGTAAGAGAGGGTTTGCCTTCACACTGCTATTCTTGTTCCATCAATGCCTTTTCCAAGGCGACAATCGCTTGGTTTTCATCGGGACCATCGACAATCAGCGTAATTTCCGAACCTTTTCCGATAGCTGCTGCCATGATACCCATTATGCTCTTGGCGTTCACGACCTTCTCGTTTTTGACGATTTTGATTTCGCTTGAAAAAGACGTCGCGACCTTTACGAAATTGGCAGCGGGTCTGGCATGCAAGCCATGCGCAAGCTGTACAACAACTTTCTTTTCCACCATGTGCAGTACCTCCTTACAAATTCTTTTCGCAAGTATCTACTTCACATATGCTTTACTTGCTCAAATGTGCTTATCGGTTAAGCAGGTAAATAACCGCCAGGGCAAACCCCTGACGGTCCGTTATAACTGTCTTCCAACGATTATAAGTTCTCTCTTTCTACTTTCAATACCTTTCCCGTTTGAGCATGAACCTCTACCTCGAACACCTGATTCTGATCGGTAAGAATGATTACTTCATATACGAGAACACCATTTTCAGTTTCAAGCTCTACGTGTACAACTCGCCCTTTCACTTGAAGCAAGGCAATTTGTTTGGCTTGCTCCTCTGTAATTTGTGTCTGCTGTACCGGATGTCCAGACTGTACTTGCCCATGTGCATGTAGTGGCAATGAAAATGCTAACGTAATGGCCCCTACACTCATCCAAGTCCAAACGGCTTTTTTATTTATGATAGTGTCACCCCTCGATATCAACATAGCTTGTTAAGTGTAGTTTGTCACAACCACGCCAAACTATGCGATAGCATGCTACAAAACAAAGACCGATGCACACCTTGTCGCATCGGCCTTTGTTTTGTATTAGCGTTGTTTGTTGTACGGTCTTCCGCTGGATTCCTGATTACGCGGCGGACGAGATTCGCCACTGCGCGGACGGGAATCACCGCTACGTGGAGGACGAGAATCGCCGCTGCGAGGACGGTACTCTCCACTGCGTGGACGGGAAGGACGCTTGCCACCATAACCGGAACCAGAGCCGAAGCCACCTTTTCCTTTTGGAGGGAGCTTTTTCTTACCTACACGGAGAGGAGCCTCTTCTGTCAGGCGAACAGGAGTCATATCTGGCTCTTTGGTCAACAGCTTGAGTGCTGCGGATACGAGTGTTACAGAATCGACATCCTCAAGCAATTGCTCTGCCAGCGTTTTATAAGCAGACAGATCGTCTCTTCCAGATGCTTCGAGAATTTTGTCTACTGTCATCTTTTGTTGACCTTCCAGTGCTTCGGCCATTGTAGGAACAGCATGACGCTCCATGCGACGCTTGGTAGTACGCTCAATCAGACGCAGATGGTCGATTTCACGGGAAGTCACAAACGTAATTGCCAGACCAGTTTTACCAGCACGTCCCGTTCTTCCGATACGGTGAACGTAGCTCTCGGAGTCTTGTGGAATGTCAAAGTTAAATACATGAGTTACACCGCTGATGTCCAGACCGCGAGCTGCAACGTCAGTCGCTACCAGTACTTCAATCGTACCTTCCTTGAACTTGCGCAGTACGCTATCGCGCTTCGCTTGGTTCAGGTCGCCGTGGATACCTTCTGCGCCATAACCGCGCTTGGTCAGCGCTTCGGACAGCTCATCTACTCTGCGCTTCGTTCTACCGAAAATAATAGCCAGCTCAGGAGAATGGATATCCAGCAAACGGCAGAGTACATCGAACTTCTGCTTCTCAGCCACTTCCATATATTGCTGTTCGATGTTTGGCACCGTTACTTCTTTTGCTTTGACTTGAATGATGGTTGGTTCGTTCATGAACTGCTGCGCGATTTCTTGGATCGCTCTCGGCATGGTCGCAGAGAACAGCAGTGTTTGACGATTTTCTGGAACCTCTTTCAAGATTTCCTTGATGTCGTCGATGAAGCCCATGTTCAGCATTTCATCCGCTTCGTCCAAAACAACAACTTCAATCGCATCCAGACGAATCGTTTTTCTTCTCATGTGGTCCATGAAACGACCAGGTGTTGCAACGATGATTTGCGGGCGTTTTTTCAACGCTTTGATTTGACGTGTGATGTCTTGGCCACCGTAGATTGGCAGAGCAGAGATGTTTTTAAATTGGGCAATTTTATTAATCTCTTCTGCAACCTGAACAGCCAGCTCACGAGTAGGAGTCAATACAACCCCTTGAATGTTTCCGCTTGTTTCATCCATGCGTTCAATCAATGGAATACCGAATGCAGCAGTTTTACCAGTACCTGTTTGCGCTTGACCGATCAGGTCGCGTCCTTGCAATGCTACAGGAACCGTTTGATCCTGAATCGCTGTAGCCTCTTCGAAGCCCATATTGCTCAAAGCTCTAACGATGGAGTGATGTAAGCCAAAATCATGAAAAGTCGCCAATGAATGTCAGTCTCCTTTATCAATACCTTCTTCTATAAAATTCTCAAAAAAAAGGGCACTATTCCTTACGATCCGGAACATGCCCTTTTATCCCCGATTGTACAAACGCACCCTAAAGAACATAGCTGTAATCGTACCATGCAATGGCTGAAAAAGCAAACTGCATATATACCCAAATTACCCGATTTTGTGCTGATTCAGTCAGAAAAAATAAGAAAGCAGCCCAGGATCGGGCTGCTTGTCTGTCATGGAATTATTTTACCCATTTGTTATAAAGCTCATCAAACATTCCTTGCAGTTTCATCTCGTCCATCCACAGATCCAGGTAGTTAGCAAAGATAGCGTCTCCGCGATGGATCATGTATGCTTTTTCACTCTTCGTGAACGGGTTGTCGGTCAGAGCTGGATACAGGCGAGGATCTGCTTTGGAATAAACGATCGCTTCCAGCGTATCTGTGATCATCACATCGTACTTTCCGCTCGCTACCAGACCAGGAATGTCGAGGTTGTTTTGTTCAACCGTCACGGTTGCTTTTGTCAGATGCTCACGAACGAATTTTTCGTTGGTGCCACCTGGATTCACACCAATGCGCACCTCTGGCTTGTTGATGTCTGCTACACTCTTGTACTTGTCCTTGTCTTCTTTGCGAATGAGTGGAGCTTTACCGAACTGAATGTAAGGATCGCTCATGTGCGCTTTTTTCTGGCGGTCTGTGTTGCGCGTTACGCCTCCGACTGCGATATCGAATTTATCAGCCAGCAGATCGTCCATCAGTGTCGGCCAAGAGGTTTGTACAAAACGAGCCTCTACTCCCAGGCTTTTAGCGAATTCTTTCATCGCATCGATATCGTAGCCTTCAAATTCGTTTGTCTTTGGATTCAGATATGTAAACGGTTTGTAGTCACCTGGCGTACCTACGAGGATGTAGCCTCTCGCAATGATTTCATCCAAACGGGACTCAAACTTCTTCGCTTCCTGTTTTTTAGCAGCTTCAGCAGCTACGGTTGGGACAGGCTTAACCGCCGTTGCGGCAAAAGCACCTGTTCCTCCTGTCAAAAGCATAGTAGCAGCGAGTGTGCTCGCCAAGATTGTCTTTGTCATTTTTTTCATTTTGGTTTCTCCTCCTGATATTCGGTAATGAATTTAGTTATAAGAAACAAACTCCATCATCCCCTAATGGCATCCCCCCTCTCAAAGGAAAAGGCCTTACAGGGTAAATCTGCCTATACCTTGCTGTAATTCTTCTGCTACTGCATTCAAACGCTCGACAGATTGGCCAATTTCCTGGATGGCTTGAAGTTGCTCCTTGGTTGCCTTCACCACTGTTTGCGCATCAAGTGAGGCATGCTTGGCAATGTTATGCATTTCATCCACAGAGGCACTCACCTGTTGGGAGCCTGCTGACATTTGTTCAGATGCTGCGGATACTTCCAAAATGTGTGCTGCCACGTTTCGGGAGGATTCCAAAATATGCCCAAAAATATCGCGAACCTCTTCGACCAATTGAATACCATGCACGGCATTTTGGTTGCCCTCGTTCATGACCTCTACCGCATGACGAGTATCCTGCTGGATTTCCCCGATCAGCATGGCGATTTTGGATGCCGATTCTTCGGATTGGTTCGCCAGTTTTTTCACTTCTCCAGCAACCACGGCAAAACCACGTCCATGCTCGCCAGCGCGTGCTGCTTCGATCGATGCGTTCAACGCCAACAAGTTAATTTGCGAGGTCAACTGACTGATCGTATCGAGAATTCCTTCGATTTCTTTGGAGCGATTGTTTAGCTGCTCGATGGCTACCGTCGCCTTCGATGTTCCCTCGCCAATGCTTCCCATCTGACGAACCGCTTGCTCTACCACGGCTGTCCCTTGCTCAGCCTGCTCTGTTGCTATCTGGGCAGCCTCTGAAACATGTGCGGACGTCTCCGCGATTTTTACGATGCCAGCAGCCATGTCATTCATGGACAAGGCGACATCCTGCGAGCTGGTGGCCTGTGCCTCGGCTCCCTCAGAAATCTGAGCGATAGACATTCCGATTCGATTAATGTTTTCCGTCGCTTGTTTAATGCCTGCAGACACTTCCTGACTAAAGCCCTGTACCTGATCTGACGACAGCGAAACGCCTTCGATCAAATTTTTCAAGTGCGATACGGTTTGGTTAAAGTCGCGCGACAGAACTGCAATCTCATCTTTTCCTTCAACAGTTACCGTCTCAGCCAAATTCCCCTGTGCCACTATATTTACAGCTTGATTCAGACGCTCAATTGGTTTGACCATGCGCACAGCCAAGATATAAACCAGAACAACACCAATAGCCAGCACGATGAGAGATATGACCATCAATTGCATCGACAGCGCATCAACCGGAGCATGCAGCTCAGCGATCGGTGCAGTGATGTAAACGCCCCAGTTCAGATTGGTAGGAGCATAGGAAACAAACCGCTCTGTATTCTCCCATTTGTACTGAGCGATTCCATGGTTCCCCTTCTTGATATCTTCAAAGGCTGTTTGAAGTTCGAGAACGCCCATGTTAAGAATCGATTCCTTCAGAATGTACTCGCTCGTCGGATGGTAAATGAAAGTCCCCGTTTTGCTTACTAAAAAAGCGTAGCCATTTTGCCCAAATTTCTCTTGGGACACCTTTTCCTGAATTTCATCGATCGGTATGGTGGAACCGATATAACCGTATTGACGATTGTCTTTCATCAGCGGAACGACAAGCGTCACGATGTTATTCCCTGTCCGTTTAGAAACCACAGGCTCAGATACGACAACTTTGCCTTCCCCTTTGTTGGCTTCAATAATATGCGGCCGATCCGAAATATCGGTCACTTCTCCCTTGAAGTTGATCACTTTCTTACCAGTCAAATCATGTGAAAAAAAGAAAGTCTCAAACTGCGGATTTTTCTTCTGGGCTGTTTGAATCAGCTTCAGGTCTTGTTCGAAATTGTTATCTTCAGAGATCATCCCTCCAACCGCTCTTACAATTTCAATTTTTTCCTGCATGAAACTATCGATTCGATTCGAGAGGTTACTGGCTGACAACTCAGCTTCTTTGTCCAGACTGTCTGCCAGTAGATTGGAAGCACTCCAATAGCTTGCACCGCAAACTGTGCCCAAACTTATGACCAACAGCAAGCACAAAACGATAATTAGCTTATTCTTCAAACTATTTTTCATACCGAACCACTTCTCCCTTCTCTTCTTTTCAACAAAAAAAAGACTGCCCACCGACAGTCCATCATGACTACGGTATGGCAACCCGGCTGTCCTAGCTGCGAAAATCATAGATTTTCGTCCTTAGACCCGTGGCTTTGCGTCCCTGCTTTTCAGCAGGTTTGCCTTTGTCATTCCTTGTTGGTTTTTAATTAAAGTCCACATTTTTCAATCTCACCTTTCTTTTCCCATAATTTCTCGGTTATAAACCAAAAAAATGAAAAAAACTGACAACCTTTTACAGGTGTCAGCTTTTTGTCAAACTTTTTGATTAGCTTAATCCGATCACATGTCCATCCTCGTCTACATATAACGATTCCGCAGCCGGCTTTTTCGGGAGGCCTGGCATCGTAACCAAGCTTCCGGTCAACGCCACAATAAAACCAGCTCCAGCCGAAATACGCACTTCACTGACTTGAATGGTGAAGTCAACAGGCGCCCCCAACAGATCGGCACGGTCCGTAAAGGAATAAGGCGTTTTTGCCATGCACACAGGCAGATGGGACATGCCCATTTCTTCTACCTTTTGCATCGTTTTCAACGCAAGCGGTGAAAAGACTACCCCTGATCCGCGGTAAACCTCTTTCACAACCGTCTCAATCTTGTCTTTTATGCTGAGGTCTTCCTCATACAAGAAACGGAAGGATGATGGACGCTCTGCTGCGCGTGTAACCTTCTCAGCCAGATCCACGCCGCCCGCTCCTCCTTCTGCCCATACCTTGGAGAGTGCCGCTTCGGCTCCGGCCGCTTGGCACAGTGCGATTACGGCATCGATCTCTGCCTGCGTATCCGTAGCAAAATGATTGATGGCAACCACTGCTGGCACACCGAACTTCTGGAGGTTTTCCAGATGTCGCTTGACGTTTTCGAAGCCTTTTTCCAGAGCAGACAAATTCTCCACTGCCAGGTCAGGTACTTTGACCCCGCCGTTGAATTTCAAGGACCGGACCGTAATCACCACAACAGCAGCCGATGGAGTCAGTCCTGCTTTTCTGCACTTGATGTCAAAAAACTTCTCCGCTCCCAGATCAGCACCGAAGCCCGCCTCTGTGACGACGTAATCCGCCAGCTTCAAAGCCGTCTTGGTTCCGATCACACTGCTGCACCCATGCGCAATATTGGCAAAAGGCCCGCCGTGAATGATGACCGGAGTCCCCTCGATTGTCTGTACAAGGTTTGGCTTGATCGCCTCCTTCAAGAGAACGCACATCGCTTCTACCGCATTGATTTCTTCCGCCCGTACTGGCTGATCATCGAAATCGTAGCCAATAATGATATGATTCAACCGCTCGCGCAAGTCTGCCAGATTCTCACTCAAGCACATAATCGCCATGATTTCCGATGCGGTCGTAATCATGAAGCCATCCTCACGCGTCATCCCATTGCCGTCACCCAAGCCGACAACAATGTTGCGCAGAGCGCGGTCATTCATGTCCATCGCCCGTTTCCAGACGATTTTCTTTGGATTGAGCCCGCGCGGATTGCCATGGAAAATATGATTGTCGATCATCGCTGCCAACAAGTTATGGGCAGCGGTGATCGCATGAATGTCCCCAGTAAAATGCAGGTTAATTTCATCTGCCGGGAGAATTTGCGCCTGCCCGCTTCCGGTTGCGCCTCCTTTGATCCCCATGCAAGGACCCAAGGACGGCTCGCGAAGCGCTGCAATTGTTTTCTTCCCGAGATAATTTAATGATTGTGACAGACCAATCGTCGTGAGCGTCTTGCCTGCCCCCGCCGGATTAGGGTTCATCGCTGTAACAAGAATCAGTTTGCCATCTGGGCGATCCTTCACTTGCTCCCATAGCTCATCTGATAGTTTGGCCTTATACTTTCCGTATAGCTCCAAATGCTCTTCTTCGATACCTGCAATCTTGGCAATTTCAACAATCGACTTCATGTTTGCCTCCCTGCCACACCAGAATATAATGCACCAGTTACCAATCTTCTACATTCTGCATCATCGTCCTTTCTCCTTTCCTCTTCGACACATTACGCAAAAGAAAAAGCCCACATTCCGACAAACGTTCAGAATGCAGACTTTGTTTTATTTTCCGAAAATTTTTCCCGGATTCAAAATGCCGTTCGGGTCCAGTACATGCTTCATGGTTTGCATGACGTCCAGTGCTTCTCCGTGTTCCTTGCGCTGGTATTTGATTTTCCCCACACCCACACCATGCTCTCCGGTGCAGGTGCCTCCCCGACTCAATGCGTATTCCACCAGATGGGCATTTACTTCCTCAGCACGTGCCACTTCTTCGGGATCAGTCAGATCTATCATCAGGATCGCGTGATAGTTCCCATCGCCGACATGGCCTGCAATTGCTCCATCAAGGCCAGCGCGATCAATGGCTAGTCTCGCGTCCACCACAGCTCCTGCCAGCTCGGAAATAGGCAAGCAGACATCTGTTACCATCAGCTTTTTGCCCGGCGATTTGTGCAGGAATGCATAAGCCAGGTTATGACGCGCATCCCAGAGCTGTGCCCTTGCCTTCGAATCGGTTTCAAACAAAAACTCCGTGCAGTGATGCCCCGCTGCAATGTTTTGGGCAAATTCGATATCATATCCCAGGCCCTGTTCACTGCCGTGAAACTCGATAAAGAGCGTAGGCGCTTCCGGGTAGCTCGTTTCCTTGTAAAGATTCACTTGCTGGATCGACCTCTCATCGACCAGCTCGATACGTGCTACCTGTATACCTGCTCCGAGAATATCCACGACTGTATCGACAGCATCCTGAACCGTCGGGAAGCTGGCACGTGCTGCCATCGTCGCCTCCGGGATTCCATAGACGCGCAAGGTCAGCTCTGTAAAAACGCCAAGCGTCCCTTCTGAACCGACAAACAGTCCTGTCAGGTGATAGCCTGAGGAGGATTTGGCAGTCATGCTTCCTGTACGAATGATACGACCATCAGCCGTCACTACCTCCAGATCGCGTACCTGATCTCGCATCACGCCATAGCGGACAGAGGTGGTTCCACTGGCATTCGTCGCAGCCATTCCACCCAGAGTCGCATCCGCACCAGGATCGACGGAGAAAAACAATCCGTGCTTTTTCAATTCTTTATTGAGCTGGGTACGCGTCACGCCCGGCTGGACCCTCACGAGGAAATCCTTCGGCCGAACCTCCAGTACCTGGTTCATCAAGGAAAAATCCATGCTGATTCCACCCTCATAAGGAATCGCGTGGCCTTCCAGACTGGTCCCCAATCCAAACGGTGTTACTGCAATGCGATTATCGTTGGCCAGCTTCATGATGTGACTGACTTCCTCTGCCGTCTGCGGAAACACCACTACATCCGGTAGATGCGGCGTATGGTACGACTCATCATGGCTGTGGTGCTCCAGCATCGTAGGATTGGTCGAGACCCGCTCTTCTCCAAGCAGTCCCACTAACGCTTGCTTGTAATCCACGTTGGTTCCCCCTCGTTACTTGCTCAAGTTGACCAGGAATAAGCTAATTTCAGGAATGTATGTGATGAGCAGCAAATCGACGATCATAATGATCAAAAACGGAATTACCGCTCGCTCAATCTCCGTATTCTGGAGCTTCGCAATATTTCCTGCTACCAACAAATTGATTCCAACCGGCGGAGTCAGCATGCCAATGGCAGAGTTGACGACCATGATCACCCCGAATAGCACAGGATCAATGCCCAAAGAAGTCGCGATCGGCAGCAGGATGGGCGTCAGGAGAATGATCGTAACCGCCGTTTCCATGAATGTCCCCAAAATAAGCAGTAAAATGTTGATGATGAGCAACGTAATGATCGTGCTGTCGGTAATCCCCAGCATGAATTGCGCAATTTCCTGCGGGATGTTTTCTCTCGTCATTAGATAACCAAATGCATTCGCAGTCGCGATAATGAGCATGATAACCGCTGTCATACTGGCAGCGCCCGTGAATATTTCCCCCAAGTCCTTCCACTTGATCTCTCGATAGACGAAAAGACCAACAACCAGACCGTAAATAACCGCTACGACCGCTGCTTCTGTAGGAGTAAAGATGGCTCCGTATATACCGCCGAGGATAATGATCGGCATGAGTATCGCCAAAATTGCGTCCTTGAATGCCAGCCAAATCTCTTGTGGCGTATGCTTCTCTCCGCCGCCCCAGCCGTTTTTCTTACTGATCCAATACGAATACAGGATCAGCGAGATCGCCACGAGAACGCCCGGCCCGATCCCGGCAATAAACAAGTCACTAATCGAGGCACTCGCTGCTACCCCGTATAAGACCATCGGCACGCTCGGAGGAATCATGACACCGATCGTTCCACCTGTTGCATGCAAGGCCGCAGAAAACCGGACATTATACCCTTTTTTGACCATGTGCGGGATCAAAATTCCCCCTACGGCTGCCGTCGTCGCTGCAGAAGAACCCGAAATAGCGGCAAAAAAGGTACACCCCATGACCGCCACTATTGCCAATCCTCCTGGCAGATTCCCGACAATCGTATTCGCAAAGCGAATCAGTCTGGCCGAGATTCCCCCTGTTTCCATCAGCTTTCCTGCCAGGAGGAAGAACGGGATCGCCATCAGCGGGAACGAATCTGTCCCGTTGAACATTTTCTGAATGACAACCAGAAGAGGGATGTTTCCCTCCAGCATAAACACGACAACTACTGATAACCCCAATGCAACCGCAATCGGTACGTTTAGGATCAGGAGAACCAACAGTGTCAAAAACAATATCGTACCCACAATCTGGTCACTCCTTCCCGGTAATGTCTTTCCACGTCACATGGATCACGTTCATGATGAGCAGAGCACCGCTGATCGGAATCACCATGTAAACATAGCCCATGGGAACGAGCAGAGTGGGTGAGGTTTGTGTCATGCTTCTCGCTGACAACAAGTAGCCTTGCTGAACCATGACGAGGAAGAAGATCAGACTAAACAAAGCGGCCACAACCAGCACCACTTTGTTCATGCGAGGCGACAAGTATTTTTGAATGTATTCCGTACCGATGTGTGCCTTGATGGCCATCGCGTACGCTGATCCGAGAAACGTAATCCAGATTAGCAAATACCGAGCCAATTCCTCCGTCCAGGCCAAGGGCTGATCGAGCAAAAATCGGAAAAGCACCTGCAGGAAGACAGCGATCACCATAATGGCTAGAAGAGCAATGATGAACAAACGAAGAACGCTGTTTATTTTGGTAACCAGGTTGCCCACACACAATCTCCTTTCGCAGGAAAAAGGGGAGAAAAGCCAGAGTGGCCCCTCTCCCTTCTGCCGTTTATTTCGTATTCACAATTTGATCCACCAGCTCTTTGCCGAACTGACCGGAAAACTTGTCATAGACAGGCTTCATCGCATCGCGGAAGGCTTGCTTGTCCACGTCCTCGGTAATGACTACACCTTTTGCCTGAATATTGGAGATGGCCTCTTCTTCCATCTTGATCATCAATTCTCGCTCGTACTGACCCGCTTTTTTGGCTTCTTCGGCAAGAAGCTGCTGGACATCTGCCGGGAGCTTGTCCCATACAGGCTTGCTGAACAAGATCATCGCTGCGGAATAAACATGTCCGGTCAAGGCCATTTGCGTCTGCTTCGATTCATAGAGCTTGTAGGTCTGTGCCACGATCGCCGGATTTTCCTGGGCATCTACGACGCCTTGTTGCAGCGCCGTCAGCGCTTCTGTCCAAGCCATTGGTGTCGGCTTCGCTCCCAATGCTTCGAATGCTGCCAGATGGATCGGATTTTCCTGCGTGCGTATCTTCATCCCGGCCACATCCTCAGGCTTCTTGATCACCTTCGTTCCGTTCGTAATATGGCGGAAGCCGTTTTCAGCCCATGCCAGCCCGACCAGATTGGCATTCTCCAGATCTTTGAGCAGATCCTGTCCGACTTGTCCGTCGAGCACCTTGTACGCTTGCTCACGGCTCTCAAACAGGAACGGGAGATCAAGTACACCCAGCTTCGGGTGGAAGTTCATCACAGGCGCAGTCGAGGTAATCGACATATCAGCCGTTCCAAAGGTCAACGCCTCTGTCAATTCACGCTCCGCTCCTAATTGGCTCAGCGGATACACCTCAATTTTCACTTTCCCGTTCGAGCGCTTGTCGACGTCCTCCGCCATTTTTTTCAATGCCAAATGGTACGGATGATCCTCCGTCAACGAATGCCCTGCTTTGAAAACATAGCTTTGTCCGTCACTTTTCGGTGCTTCTGTCCCTCCGGCTTGTCCCGCAGGCTGGGCAGTCTGTTGAGCGCCGCCTCCTCCACACGCCGCCAGTAATAAAGAAACAGACATGATGCCAGCCAGTACGTAGCTCCACTTCTTCCGAAACATGCGATAGTACCTCCTGTTGATCATTCGTTATTTTTTAAATATATTTAATAATATGAAAATTTTATACATTTGACTAGATGCCTCTTCCCCCGTCTACATTCATGACCTCGCCCGTGACGATTTTCGATAGATCAGAAGCCAAATAGATAGCTGCCTGCGCAATATCCTCAGGCTGAATCAACATACCCAATGGCACGCTGCTGATGAAAATATCTTTTTTCCCTGCCTCTACCTCCGCTGCATCTCCATTGATGAACTTGCCCAGCATTGGCGTCTCTGCTGGCCCTGGATTGATAACATTGACCCGAATTTGATAGGGAGCGAGCTCAATCGCCAGTGCCTTGCTCAACATGATTGCAGCTCCCTTGGACGCGCAGTACGCATTCAGCCCTGGACGCGCACGAATCCCGGCAATCGAAGCAATGTTGATGATGCTCCCTTTCCCCTTCTCCTTCATGTGGGGAACCGCATGCCTTGTCGTCAAAAAGATCGACTTCGTGTTCACAGACATGATGCGATCCCACTGCTCCAAGGTCAGCTCCTCAATGGGTGTAAACGCTTGGGGAACGCCCGCACAATTGACCAGGACATTTATCGAGCCGAATGCTTCGAGCGATTCCTTGATGAGTGCAGCGACGCTCTGATCGTCAGCCACATCGGTTTGCACCGCATGGCAACTCCCTTCTGGCAGCTCTTGCGCAACCGCTACTGCCGCCTCTTTGTTCAAATCAGCTAGTATGACGTTCGCTCCCTCGGCCGCGAACAGCTGGGCAATGGCCTTGCCCATTCCGGATGCGGCCCCTGTTACAATCGCTGTTTTCCCTTGCAAAAGCTGTCCTCTCACAGGTTGATCACCACCATTCGTTCTTCCGTCATCTCTTCGACTGCGTAACGCGGGCCTTCCTTGCCCAGTCCGCTGTTCTTCACACCACCGTATGGCATGACGTCATTGCGATAGGTCGATACATCGTTGATTACGACACCACCGTACGCAAGCACGCGTGCCGCTTTCATCGCGATGTTCAAATCACGGGTAAATATCCCCGCCTGCAAGCCGTACTCCGAATCATTGGCTTGTGTAAAAGCATCGTCGAGGTCACTGTACGGAATGATCGTGACGACCGGAGCGAACACTTCCCGGCAAACCACCTTCATCTCTGGCTTCGTATCCACCAACACAGCCGGATAGAAAAGCGCTCCTTCTCGTTTAACAGGCGAGAGTGATCTCGCACCTTGGCTAATCGCTTCCTGTACCCATTCCTCTGTACGGCTCGCTTCTTTTTCACTGATCATCGGTCCCACATCTGTATCCGGGTCTTCCGGGTCGCCTACCTTCAATTGATTAACATGCGAAATATACAAGTCGCTGAACTGTTGCATGACCGATTCATGTACATAAATGCGCTGGACAGCAATGCACGCCTGACCTGCATTGTGAAAGCTGCGAGCGGCTGTTTGACGAGCTGCCAGCTCCAAATCAGCATCGAGGTGCACGATGTTCGGCGAGTTGTTGCCTAACTCCAGCGCAACCGGACGCATGCCACTGCGCTCCTTGATGTGGCGCCCGACTTCTCCTGACCCGGTAAACGTGTACATGGCGATGCGCTCCTCATCCAGAAGCCATTCCCCTACCTGACTGCCAGCTCCCGTCACGATATTCACATAGCCTTTTGGCAAGCCCGCTTCCTCCAGGATCTCCACCAACAGAAAGGTTGCGATAGGCGTAACGGTAGCTGGCTTAACCACCAGCGTATTTCCTGCGGCTAGCGCTGGCGCGATCTTGTGCGTGCTGAGCAGCAATGGATAGTTAAACGGCGTAATCGCACCAATCACTCCCTTTGGCACCCGAATTGTAAAGCCTAGACGGTTTTCCGAGCCCTCTGTCGCTTGCAGCGGAATCATTTCTCCGTGAATCTTCTTGGCTTCCTCTGCCGACAAGCGCAGCGTATTGATCGTCCGATCCAGCTCATTCATCGCGTCCTTGCGCGTTTTGCCTACCTCGCGAATCAAGGATCGCTCCATCTCATCCCGACGTTCCTCCATGAGCTCAGAGGCTTTCAGCAAGATTTTGTATCGTTGAAAAGGAGTCAATTTGTCCGCCTTAAACTTCTCCCACGCAGCTTCCACCGCTTCTGTTACGTGATGCTGCTGGGCCTTGGCAATATGAGCGATGCACTCGCCCGTGTATTTGTGAAGGACGGGAATATAGCTATCGGTTTTCACCCATTCTCCGCCGATGTACAAATCAAACGATCTCGCTTCCATGTCCTCTTCCTCCCTTATATTTATCTCGCTGTGTGATAGATGTGGCGAACGATTTCGTCTCCCAATTGTTTCGTTGTCGCCGTCCCCCCAAGATCAGGAGTAAGTACCTTGCCATCTTGCAGCACGTTTTCGATAGCGTTCATGATAACCGTACTGAGCTCTGGCAGATCAAGATGATCCATCATCATGGCGAGGCTCCAAACTTGGGCGATCGGATTCGCAATTCCTTTGCCCGCGATATCTGGCGCAGAACCGTGAATCGGCTCAAACATGGACGGGTACTGACGCTCTGGATTGATATTCGCGGAAGGAGCCAAGCCCAAACCACCGACAATCGCCGCCCCGAGATCGGTCAAAATGTCCCCGAACAAGTTGCTCGCGACAACGACGTCAAATGTTTCCGGTCGCGTGATGAAATAGGCAGCCAGTGCGTCGATATGATACAGATTGGTCTGGATGCCCGGATACTCCTGACTGACTTCCTTCACGATCTCATCCCAGAACGGCATGGAATGATTGATGCCGTTGGACTTCGTAGCCGCGGTCACGCTCTTTTTCGAACGCTTTTCGGCTAGCGAGTACGCATATTTGAGAATGCGCTCTGTACCGTACCGGGTAAATACGTTGTTTTGCACCGCCATTTCGTATGGTGTGCCTTGGTGCATGCGCCCGCCCATATTGGAATACTCACCTTCCGTATTCTCCCGCACAACGACGAAATCAAGATCGGCATGTCCCTTGTAGCGAAGAGGGCTTTCCAGACCTTTGAGCAGCTTGACCGGGCGAAGGTTCACATATTGCTGGAACGCTCGGCGAATGGGCAAAATCAGCTCCCACACAGACACGTGATCTGGAACCTCCGGCGCACCAATAGCACCAAGCAGGATCAAATCGTAATCTTTTAATATATGTAGTCCATTCTCCGGCATCATCCTGCCGTGTTTGAGATAATAGCTACAGTTCCAGTCCATGACATCTCGGGCAAACCGAATGCCGCCATGGCTCTCTTCTATGGCGCTTACTACCTTCAGGCCCTCGTCCATTACCTCGGGACCGATTCCGTCTCCTGGAATTACTGCAATCGAGTAGTGAAGCAACAGTCTCCCCCCTAAATCATCAAAATTTTTCGACTATATACTTCACTACTCTTGCATGATTAATGCCAAAGTAATTCTATTCCCCACTGACCGGGCAATCCTCTTACATTATCCATCTCCATGTGTCCATGGTCCAAACATTAAGCCAAGCAACGCAACAAAATGTTGCAACATCCCTTGCAACATCCATCATCGCTCCTCTTGATCGATCGTTGCTCCAATCTGGTATTCTTCTATTTTGCGGTACAACGTGTTTCGACCGATTTGCAGCATTTTGGCCGCTCTGCTGACATTGCCACCACTTTTCTCAAGTGCGTTCAGAATGGCTTTTCTCTCTGTTTCGCGCAACGAAGGAACGACATGATCAGACGACTCATCCGAATCCGCTTCTGTCAGTCCCTCCAGCTGGACATGATCGCTATCAATGGTGCCGTCCTCTGCCAAAAAGACCGCCTGAATAAGGACGCCTTGCAGTTCCCGCACATTGCCCGGCCATGAATAAGAACATAGCTTATCCTTTGCCTCTGTGGTCAATATGTACGGCTTTCCTGTATCAATTTGCTGTAAGAGATGCTCGGCCAGCTGAATGATATCACTGCGCTTTTTCAACGACGGCAAATGAATCGAGACCCCTTTGAGCCGGTAGTACAGGTCCGCCCGAAAACGTCCCGCCTTGATTTCCTCTGGCAGATTTCGATGCGTAGCTGCAATGATTCGCGCATAAATGGGTCGAGATTGATTGCTCCCCACCGGGGTGACGACCTTCTCCTGCAACACACGCAGAAGTGCCGCTTGTGCACGCAAAGACATATCCCCGATCTCATCCAAAAAGATCGTGCCTTTTTTCGCCGCCTCAAACTTTCCGATTCTTCCTTCGCGGTGTGCCCCTGTGAATGACCCGCTTTCATATCCGAACAATTCACTCTCGATCAAATTTTCCGGAATCGAACTGCAGTTCACTGCGATAAAAGGCTCATGCGCACGCGGACCTGTCTCATGGACCATTTGAGCGAACAGCTCTTTCCCCGTACCGCTTTCCCCCAAGATGATCACAGGAAAATCTACCTGCGCCGCCTTTTGTCCGAGCAGCTTTGCCTGCAAGAAGAGCGGGCATGAACCAGCTAATCGCGGAAATGGCTTCAGCTGTGCTTTGGGTGCAGCAGACCAGAAGCGCGGACGATGATCTTGCAGATTACGGCCTGCACGCTCTTGTTCTGCATTCAATCTTGTTCCCAGTACTTCCTTTCCGAGCTGCTGTTGCGCGACGCCATTTAAGCCTACAATACGCTCGTCCCGATCCAAGCCAACGAGCGACAGCTTTCCTCGACCATCTCCTGATCGTGATGAAGCGGGTAGTGCAATCACGCGTTCGGCATCCGTTAACAAAAAACGGTTTTGCAGAGCCTCTGCGATCATGCAGGCAATCGTCAGGGCAAACGGATGGGAATACTCTTTTCGCGTACTAATGTCAATGATGCCCAACAGCTCACCCGCAGGAGAAAAAATAGGTGCCGCTGAGCACGTCAGAAAGCGATTTTCCAAGAAGTAGTGCTGGTCTCCCTGCACCTGAATCGGCTGTTGCGCAATCAGGGCTGTCCCAATCGCATTGGTTCCCTTGTAATTTTCTGTCCAGTTCGCTCCGATTTGCAGCTGTACTTTTTGCGCCTGGTTGGCGAAGACCGGGTCCCCAATTGTTTGAATAATATTTCCTTCCCGGTCAGACAAGAGTGCGATGTGCTCTGTCGATAACAAAAAGGGAGCAAGCTTGTTAAAAAGCGGGAGACTTTCTCGAATCAGAGGGTGATTTTCCTGAATGATTTCTTTGATTCGTCGGGCAGAAATGATTTGGTCATTGCTCTTCTCCGTAGCCTTGAGGTTCGATTCCTGACAGCGCTTCCAAGATTGCTGAACAATCGTCGACAACACGATTCCCTCCCCCAAAAATCATTCCCCCTCAGTATAACACGAGAGACTTTGTCACAGAAAAAACCAGTCGAAACAACACGTACACATTTGTCCAACTGGCTATGATTTATCTAAACCTTCTTGCATAGAAGAATTCCGTAATCGGCGCCACAATGAACGTCAAACCGACAACGACTGCCAAAGGTATATTTTGAATGTCATTGAGTGAGGTAACACCTTCCGTTAGAAACAAGATACCAGCAGATAGCACCATGAGCGCATAGTATCCGATTCGCGCACTTTGTGTCTTGATATGCTTGTCTAGCTCGTCATTCTCACTGTATTTCCCACCCTCGTAGTCTCCCCATGTGATCGAGTTCAGCAAGTACGACAGCGCAATGCAACCGAAAATGATCGTGCTTACATCCAGCATCTCATAACGAACCCAACGATAGCCCCCGTACCCCGCAATCGCCAACAGTAGGATCGCGGATACAATCACATTGAACTTTTTCATAGCTTCTCTCACTCCTCACCGTATGGTTGAAACAGCTCGTCAATTGTAACCCCTAAGTTCCTCGCCAAATCAAAAGCTAATTGCAAGCTCGGATCGTATTTGTTGTTCTCTATCGCATTGATGGTCTGCCTGCTGACATTGCATAGCTCAGCCAGCTTGCCTTGCGAGATGTTCCCCTTTTCTCGAAATTCCTTTATTCGATTTTTCATAGTAGACGTTCACCTTCCATACACGGATGGGTGTAAAAAACCTTTTACACCCCAACTATAGAACATGACAGTAGAATGTGTCAAACATGTTTTACACCCCCAAGCCGTAATCGGTCATTTTCCGACACACATTTGCTCTTTTGTCCCAATACGGAACATACAATGGTCCATTATGGAACAATTTTTACCTTGTCCGCTCAAGAAAACGCTGTCATTTCGAGCTTTTTTACGTTGGTACGAGACTTGCTTTTAGAGAGGGCTGTAAAGAAATATGTGATAAATGAGGAGGCGCTCGCAATGATCTATGCTCAGCCCGGCCAAGCCGGTTCCAAGGTGACTTTCAAAAATCGTTATGAAAACTACATCGGGGGTAATTGGGTTCCCCCAGTGAAAGGTGAGTATTTCGAAAACGTATCACCTGTAACAGGCAAGGTTTTTTGCGAGGTAGCCCGCTCGACAGCCGAAGATATTGAGCTGGCACTAGACGCCGCCCATGAGGCAAAAGACGCGTGGGGTCGCACCTCTGTCGCACAACGCGCAAACATTTTGTTAAAAATCGCGGATCGTATGGAAGCGAATCTGGAGATGCTGGCAAACGCCGAGACGTGGGAAAACGGCAAGCCCGTTCGGGAAACACTCGCTGCCGATATTCCGCTGGCGATTGACCATTTCCGTTACTTCGCTGGTGCCATTCGTGCACAAGAAAGCACACTAGCCGAAATCGATAACGATACAGTTGCTTACCATTTCCATGAGCCGCTCGGTGTTGTCGGTCAAATCATTCCGTGGAACTTCCCGCTCCTCATGGCTACGTGGAAACTGGCTCCAGCCCTTGCTGCCGGTAACTGCGTTGTCCTCAAGCCCGCTGAGCAAACACCTGCTTCCATCATGGTGCTGATGGAGCTGATCGGTGACCTGCTCCCACCTGGCGTCGTCAACGTGGTCAATGGCTTCGGCCTGGAAGCGGGTAAGCCTCTCGCTTCAAGCAATCGCATCGCGAAAATCGCCTTTACAGGTGAAACGACGACAGGACGCTTAATCATGCAATACGCTTCCCAAAATATCATTCCGGTGACGCTGGAGCTGGGAGGAAAATCGCCAAACATCTTCTTCCCGGATGTGGCTGCAAAAGACGACGCCTTCTTCAACAAAGCGATTGAAGGATTCGTACTGTTTGCGCTCAATCAGGGCGAAGTGTGCACATGCCCATCCCGTGCGCTCATCCACGAAAGCATTTACGACCAATTCATGGAGCGTGCCCTGCAACGTGTAGCCAATATCAAACAAGGAAACCCGCTCGACACCGATACGATGATCGGAGCACAGGCTTCGTTGGAGCAGGTAGAAAAAATCCTCTCCTACCTGGATATCGGCAAACAGGAAGGCGCAGAATGCCTGATTGGCGGCTCTCGTGCACAGCTTGCTGGTGATCTCGAAGGCGGCTACTACATCCAACCGACAGTCTTCAAAGGTCACAACAAAATGCGCATCTTCCAGGAAGAAATCTTCGGTCCGGTCGTCTCAGTCACGACCTTCAAGGATACGGAAGAAGCGCTCGCCATGGCAAACGATACGTTGTATGGCTTGGGCGCTGGTGTATGGACACGCGATACGAACACGGCATACCGCATGGGCCGCGAAATCCAGGCTGGCCGCGTCTGGACCAACTGCTATCACGCTTACCCGGCTCACGCAGCATTTGGCGGCTACAAAATGTCCGGTATCGGCCGCGAGACACACAAAATGATGCTGTCCCACTACCAACAAACGAAAAACCTGCTGGTCAGCTACAGCGATCAGGCTCTCGGCTTCTTTTGATCGATGAGCAAGCCTGAAAAAGTGCTCGCGACAGATGCTGCACTGGCATTAATTGAACGACTTCGCACCAAACACGGTGACCTGATGTTTCACCAGTCAGGGGGCTGCTGCGACGGCAGCTCCCCGATGTGCTACCCGCTTGGAGAATTTCTCGTGGGTGATCAGGACGTCCTCTTGGGAGAGATCGGTGGCTGCCCGTTCTACATGGGAAAAGCGCAGTATGAATATTGGAAGCATACCCAGCTCATTATTGATGTCGTCACTGGGCGGGGCGGTATGTTTTCACTGGAAGGGCCAGAGGGGCTTCGCTTCCTCACACGTTCCCGCGTTTTTCCCGATGCTTAAAAATGAAAGACCGTTCCCCCTCTTGCTGGCGGGAACGGTCTTTTTTGCTAGGCTGCTATCTGGATTGGTTGCGAGAACTACGTTTTGCAGGAGCAGAGCTTGTCCTTTTGCTCGGTTTAGCATTCGAGCGAGCCGAATTGCGTTGTGCAGACGGTGACTTCTTGCCAAAGCCTCCGCCGTTCGACTTGCGATCAAAACCGCCAGCTGCTCGCTTTCCGTCCTTCGGCTTACGTTCAACATACCCACTGGCTGCTCGGCTATCGTCCTTCGGCTTACGTTCAACATAACCGCTAGCTGCTCGGCTTCCGTCCTTCGACTTCCGATCACCATAACCTCCAGCTGCTCGCTCGAATTCCTTTGGCTTGCGCTCGAATCCGCGACTCTTCTGTTGACGGTCTTCTCCATCTCTTTGGCGTTCGCCAGCGCTTTGTTGTCTTCGCTCACCTGGTCTTGCCTTGCCTCGACCAGACTTCTCCCCGCGACGCTCGTCCTTCCCTTTGCGATCCGGAACAGTCTTTTGCTGTCTTGACGGTTTTTTCTGATCAGCGTGTTCCTGCTCCCCACGACCCATTACTCGTCTCTCCAGAGACAATTTGATCCCAGCTTCAATTTCCTCAAGCTGCCCCCGATCTTTTGCCGTCACCAAGGTGTATGCCGTTCCTTTTTCCTTGGCTCGCCCAGTTCTGCCAATCCGATGTATATAGCTGTCCACATCTTCTGGAATATCATAGTTGAAAACGTGCGTAACTCCCTCTACATCCAATCCACGTGCAGCCACATCGGTTGCGACCAGGAACTGAATTCTGGCCTCGCGGAATCGCCTCATGACATCCTCGCGCTTCGCCTGTGACAAATCGCCGTGCAGCTCGTCAGACATATAATCGAGACCTTGCAGTTCTCCATTTAACTTACTGGCTCTGCGCTTTGTTCGGCAAAAGATCACCGCGAGAAACGGTCTCTCTTCATCCAGTAAACTGCACAGCGTAGCTTGCTTCGCACGATCTGTCGTCTCCACCACGATTTGGCGAATGTCTTCTAACGTAATTCGCTTACCCTGCACTTTTATGTTTTCCGGCTTTTGCATAAAACGCTTCGCAAGAGATTGTACCTGTTCCGACATGGTGGCCGAAAACAGCATCGTCTGCTTGTCGAACGGCGTTTTGGCCATAATATCTTCTACTTCCGGCAAAAAACCCATGTGGAGCATTTGATCCGCTTCATCCAGAACAAACATCGATACCTGTGACAAATCGATTGTCCCTCTGCGCAGATGGTCCAGCAAACGTCCCGGTGTAGCAATGACCACATGAACGTTTCTAGACAGCTTCCTCAACTGCTGATTCACATCTTGTCCACCATAAACGGCGAGTACATGGATATCTTCCATCATTTCCGTCAGCTTTTTTACCTCTGCCGTAATTTGCAGAGCCAGCTCGCGTGTAGGCGTCAAAATCAATGCCTGAACATGTGTCGCTTGCGTGTCCACTTTCTCCAGAATCGGCAGGACAAAAGCGAGCGTTTTTCCTGTCCCCGTCTGCGCTTGCGAGATCACATCTTTTCCTTCGAGTACAACCGGGATTGCTTTTTCCTGAATGGGTGTCGGTTCAGTAATCCCGTTTTCTTGCAGAGCATGTATCAATTCCTTGCGAATTCCCAATCTCCAAAAATCAGCCAGTTTCTCCATCTCCATTCATAAATCGATCCGTTATTATTTCGTACATACTGCCATGCCGATAAAGTATCGAACACCATCGCGGGGTGTTTTTTCGAACGTAACGCCTCTTTGATAATACATATCCACCTCGGAATAGCGCACAAACAGCTCCGCGAATTCTTCCTGCGTCAGCTGGTGAACATGGAAGGGCTCACTCGTCTCTTTGCCCCTCCCTCTGCCAAATGGACTGGACAGCACGAGCGTACCACCTGGCGCAAGCATTCGATACAAATTATCCATAAAGAGCAAATCATCTGCGACATGCTCAATGGTCTCAAAGCTCAAAATCGTATCAAACAATCCCAATTGATCGGGTAGAGCCGGATCGAGAGCATCACCCTGCTGATACGTAATCTTTTGATGGTTGTATTCCCGATTGGCGTAGTATATCGTTGCTTCATCGTTATCTACCCCGACTAATTCCGTCAGCTCTCGTTTTCGGTCCTTTGCGATCATATGACATCCATAGCCGGTACCGCAAGCAATATCCAGCACCCTACCTTTTACATAGGGAGCGGCAAAATAATATCTGGCTATGTGCTCCAGCAGCATGCCGTTTGTAGGTTTTAACAGCTTGGGGATAATTCTCTCCCCTGTCCATTCCAGCAAAGCAATCACCAATTTTCTCGTATTCTTCCTCACATCTTACCTTATTTCTCGGCTCGATCCTATCAACCAGCATTTCCTGAACTTGGTTTATTAAGAAATTTGTAAGACATTTCATTACTGTTTTGTTAGAGCTGGGCGTTAAGATAGTACCATGAATGCATTCATAAGGTGGGACGAATCATGACCAAGTATCAGGTCCTCGTAGTCGACGACGAGGAAGAAATCCGCGACGCAATCGAAATCTATCTCAAAAATGAATCCATGACCGTTTTTACGGCAAGCAATGGAATGGAAGCGCTGGATGTACTGGAGCGCGAAGAGATCCAGCTCATCATCATGGACATCATGATGCCCAAAATGGACGGGATGACCGCTACCTTTCAAATCCGCCAGAAAAAAAACATCCCGATTATCATGCTCTCTGCCAAATCAGAGGATACCGATAAAATCCTTGGGCTCAACATCGGTGCAGATGACTATGTAACGAAGCCCTTTAATCCGTTGGAGCTCATCGCCAGAGTCAAGTCTCAGTTAAGACGTTTTACCAATCTGGGAAGCGCTCAAATGACAGAAGATGAGATTCAGGTACGCGGCTTGACCTTGAACAAAAGCACGAAAAATGTAGCGATTGACGGTAATGAGGTCCGGCTGACTGCTACCGAGTACAAAATCCTGGAGCTGTTGATGGAAAACAAGGGTCGAGTGTTTTCGATCGAGGAAATTTATGAACGAGTCTGGAGAGAGCCTTATATGAACGCGGAAAATACGGTCGCTGTCCACGTGCGGCGCATACGGGAAAAAATAGAAATCAACCCGAAGGAACCAAAATATTTGAAGGTGGTATGGGGAATTGGATACAAAATCGAAAAATAGACGCTTTGCGGTGCCCGTACTGTTCATCCTGATCGTTAGCGTCTCCCTCGCGCTCTTGACCATGGTGGATCTCTTCCAGAAGCGCGAGTATTTGCAAGAGGACAATTACTTTCAGACTTCAGCCTTTCATCGCGAATTGTCGATCATGGCCGGACTGGTGAAAGACGTCCATTTAGATTTCGCGGGCTTCGTTCCAGGAAAGCTCGACGAGAATACAGCGAATCAGTTAAAGAAAGAGCATGAGGACAATCTCAAATCTATCCAGAAGGATAACGCAGAGGAATACTCGTCACGAATACGGCAAGCAACAGAAGATGGAAATATAGACGAGGTCAACAGACTAAAGGTAGAACAAAAAAACAGGCTGCAAGAACATACCGATCATGAAGTAGCGAATTGGCAAGAGCGAGTGAAGCAAGCTATCGTTGATAAGGATGCCGAGTACAAGGAACGAAAAAACAGCCTTACACTGCGGTCCGGTTCCTACAGATACTATGTCACCGATAAGAAGAACGACAGAGTTTACACCAATCTTGGTCATTACCCTTCAGACGATGAACTGAATCGACATGCGCGTTTTTGGATCAATATTCCGGACACCTCCCCCCAACCGCAAGGAAGTGTCGAAAACATCAGTCGCACTTATCAACTGAACGAATTGAGCGGAATCTTTTATGTTCCATATTCACCGGATGGATATAGTCAGATTCATGCAGATGCTCTGTATTTCGATTCCATTCGAGAGCGACTTCAAGCCGAAGGTGTCATGCTTTTGATCATTCTGATTATCTTTGTTCTTGGCTACTGGTATTTGCCATTGAGCAGAATGATACAGATGCCGATTGTCGCAAAAATCATGGCTTTGTTCCGCCGCATTCCACTGGATATTCGAATGGCTGCACTGATCCCGGTCGGATTCATGTATTTGGTCATGATTTTTAACATGCGCTTTTTCTTCTTTCCAATAGGTTCGGAGCAATTCTTTACCCTTGCGTTCATCTCCTTGTTCACCGCTTATCTGCTTCTACAGTTGCTGGAGGCGTGGCTCATGTACAAAGAACCTGAACGTTTTTCACAGCAGTGGCAAAACAGTATTTTCGCCAAACAACGTGTTCTTCTTCAAGAAAGCTTCGCCAACCGAGGAATGTTCTTTAAAGTATCCGTACTGTTCACCCTCACGATCTTTATGGGGATGAGTATGGGGATTGTATTTCATGCCTTGGTGACAGGCGACGGGGAATTCCTTGTGTTTCTCAGCTTATTGTATGGCTTGTTCTACGTGGTAGCTGTACTCCCTTATCTGCTTCGCCGTTTGGGGCTGATGAACCGCATCCTGCTCGGTGCCTCGTCCATGGCCTCGGGCAACCTGAGTGCAACGATTGAGAAGGTTCACAAAAAAGGAATGCTTGCCGATCTCGCTCACTCTCTCAACAACATCAAGCAGGGACTCAAGCACGCCATGGAAGAGCAAATCAAAAGCGAGCGCATGAAATCCGAATTGATCACAAATGTTTCCCATGATTTAAAAACACCGCTGACGTCGATTATCAACTACGTTACCTTGCTCAAACAAGAGAACTTGACGCCAGAGGAACGCAAGAACTACGTCGATGTATTAGATCGCAAAGCAGATCGACTCCGCGTCCTCATCGATGACCTGTTTGACGCAGCCAAAATGTCCAGCGGAGCGGTGGAACTGAATATCGAGCAAGTGAATGTAGCCTCCCTGCTCAACCAATCCATCGCTGAATTCAGTGACAAAATCGAGCAATCGACGCTCACCTTCCGCGTAACGACGGAGCAGCCGAAGATCGTCGCCCCTCTGGATGGCAAGAAAACGTGGCGTGTATTCGAGAATCTGATAGGCAACGCCCTGAAGTATTCCATGCCGAACACGCGAGTCCTGATCCATTTGGCGGAGACACAGGACGATGTCATCCTGACGTTCAAAAATGTCTCTGCCTATGAAATCGACTTTGATGCCCAAGAGCTGTTTGAACGCTTTAAACGCGCCGATCAATCCCGCAATACCGAAGGCTCTGGCCTTGGCCTCGCTATCGCAAAAAGCATCGTAGAGTTGCAAGGCGGCAGGCTGTCTATCGAAATTGATGGGGATTACTTCAAAGTCACCGTCGTATTTCGCAAGCACAGCTAAAACCGGACTTAACGGCTCGACATGCTAAACAGTTGATGTACAATCAACCCTGTCTGTCGAACAACAAACGTACGCAAAAAACGAAGTAAATGAACTGTGACCCTCTTGCGGGTCACAGTTCATTTAATAGGGAAACCATTATTAAACTCGCTTTCTGATAACCGTTATCCATCCCGAGATGAACTCGAAGTTGGTAGGTTCCAAAACGACAAGGAAAGATCCTATATTTTCCTATCATACAATTTTAATAAAATAAAAATCAAAGCCCAAAATATCCCCCCAAACAAAATGTTACTGCCACCTCCAAACAACATTCCAGTAAAGAATCCCAAAGCAATAATTATTGATAATTCAAGCAATTTAAACATTTTATATTCAACTTCCTTTTTTTGTATTTATTGTATATAATAGCACCGAAAATAATTTGGTAAAAGGTGGGATTTTTATGAAAAAGATGGAATCTCTCTTGTGTGTTTGCTTAGCTACAACATTGACCTTAATTCCTGGAATAAGTGATACAGTTCGTGCCAAAGAGCACCAGAATAAAATGGAGGTGGTTGAAATCTCATTAGATGATTCTCGCTCCTCTCGATCATTGAAAGCTTTGAAAAATAATGATAACGAGGAAACGTATTACTTTATCCATAATGAAGGGGCGGAAATAAACCCCCAAAAAATAAAGGATTACATTAAGGCAGAACTCAAGATAACTCGCTCTTCTGAAGATGAAGGAATAGCCCCAAAACTAGTAGGTGTAGGTGTCTATGAACAAAATGGAGATAGGCATGTTGATTACATATTCGATCAAATAGATGAAGTTCCTTTAAGTGAAATACGTGAAGAAATTGAAGGGAAAGTTGAAATTGCTGAAAATAATAGTGGAATTAAAGCTCAGTCTTTACGTGCTTCCGCAAGTAGCGAAGACGATACGTATTCCGAATCGTACACATATAGAGTGAGAGATGATAATAGAAACGAATTAGCGGGTGTTTATACTAGCAATGTAGACTATATTAGAAGAGGTACTTCAACTCTAAAAGGAGAGAAAGTTTCTGTTTGGGACGTGAAGTTCTTCAATCAATCTGAGCCAAGAAACGATTATCAAACTCGCGAATTATCTATGAGATATAGACACAGTGGAAGTGATGCTGACGAGCAGACAATTCGCTCATACGGCCCATATACAACTGATACAGACTCTTCGGCATCCGTAGGGCTATCAGGTTTATTACCGTCTGTCAGTTGGACTTTCAACACAAAATCATCAAGTATTTCTGATGAATCTAGCATCTCTGATAATTACACGAAGTGGGTTGTTGATTTTGTTTTAGGAAAAAAAACAGCTAAAAGCAATTTTGTTTATGAACCTGGTGTTCGCGTGACCAACAACGATGCGGGTATAGTATTTAAACATAACCATTACGCTAATTATTACAGAAATCTCAATTCTCAATCTAAAATGAACACAGGGACAATCGAATTAATTTTAACAGACTTATAAGATTAGAAAACAACCATTGATAATAAACTATATCGTTTAAGAAAACATAATAGTACAACCATTATACAGCAAAAGAGAATACCCTTCCTGAAACGCACGGAAGGGTATTCTCTTTTTCAGATATAGACTTTATCAGTGGCTTCGATGATTTCAGGCGTCAAACTATCTACAGGCATGGTCACAATTCATTGTTTAGACACTGGCTTTATTATTTGGCAATTCAACTGCTAGATTGCAAAATTTCTTTCAAAAAGCGATTGAACGCTAGCAGCCACTTCTTGTTCGTCCGCTCCCTCCACCTCAAACATAATTTCATCTCCGGTCTTTGCTCCCAGAGCCATTACGCTGAGGATGCTTTTGCCATTGGCCTGCTTGTCGTTGTAGATCATTTTGACCGACGAGCTGTATTGATTGAGCAGGTTCACCAAGACAGAAGCAGGGCGAGCATGGAGACCTCCACTCACGGCTACTTCAAGATTAATACGGATCATTTCACGCCTCCCTTCCTGTCCTTGTATTTGCCTTGCACGTTCAAAATGTCGTCATCTTCACCCCGAAAAACTTCTCGATGACTTCTGCCACTCCATGCCGATCATTCGTTTCCGTGACATGCCTGGCGAGCTGTTTCAGGTCATCAGGAGCATTGCCCATCGCGACACCCATTCCGGCAAATTGAAGCATCTCGGCATCGTTGTAATTGTCGCCCACAGCTACGATCTCTTCAGGTAAAATCGCAAGCCTTTCACTCACCACAGCAAGACCACTCGCCTTGGAAATGCCCTCAGGCAAAATCTCCATATTGTTTGCTCCTGAAGCTGTCACTCGAACCCCTGTGAGTTCGGCATTCGCAAGCTCCCGTCTTGCTGCCGACAAGCGCTTCTCGTCCCCCGTGACGAATATTTTTGGAGCACACACTTCATGCTTTCGAACGTATCCGGCTAACAAGCGTGACGCCTGGATTTTTAGCGGGTATTGATTTTTCCAGAGCTGACGCAGTGTCCAGGCATTTAACAGCGGAAACAAGTCCGTCCATTTCCAAGTGCGATTCGTGACAGCATATGATTCATGCAGCACCATGACATCCAAGCCATGTGCTACGAGTATATCTGTAATTCTCACCGCTATTTCAAATGGAATACGCTGAACATACAGCACCTGATCCGTCTTGGGATCTGCTACGAATGCGCCATCATGAGAAACAAGCGGTGCACTGATCTGAAACTGCTGCGCCAACGATTTGGCCGATGGATATGCTCTGCCTGTAGCCAGTGTGACGTGGACTCCTTGCTTCACCAACTGGGTGATAGCCTGCTCTGTTACTTTGGATAAGGAATGGTTCGACATGAGAATCGTTCCATCTACGTCCAAAGCGAGAAGCTTGTATTTCACACAAGTCCCATCCTTACGTTACGGGCTTGAAAAACTGGGGCAAATGCTCCTTGTGCGCCTCCAGCATTTCATCGAGTATTTGTTTGGCGATCACATCCGACGGCACCAGCGGGTTAATGTTCATAGCCAACAGCGCCGTATGGTAATCACCCGTTACTGCAGCCTCAGCAGCTACTCGCTCAAACGATTTGATTTGCTGTACGAGTCCACGCACGGAAACAGGCAAATCACCAACAGCCAAAGGAATCGGTCCTTCTCTTGTAATGACGCAGTTTACCTCGACCGCCGAATCATCCGGAATGCTGGCAATCGCTCCATTGTTGCGAACGTTTACCGTCTGGATATCGCGCTTGTCGTTGTAAATAGAGTAAATGAGATTGCACGCAGCCTCACTGTAATAAGCCCCGCCACGTTTCTCCAGCTGTGGTGGCTTGATATCCAAGTCTGGGTCTTCGTAGAGCGCGAATAGCTCTGCTTCCACTTGTTTAACCACTTCAGCCCGTGTACCTTTCTTCTCCGCATCCTCCAGCTCATGCGCAAGCATCGTGCTGGTCTGATAGTAGTAACGATGATACGGGCACGGGAGAATCCCCAAGGCTTTGAGGAAGTCTTTATCCCAGCCAAGGTCCAATATGTTTTGCATCGTAATACCGGATTGGTCGCCCGTTATTTTATCGATTACCTGGGAAATGACATTTTCCCCATCCAGGTACACACCAAGTCCGAAAATCATATGATTCAGACCTGCGAAATCAATATGAACCCGCGATTGCTCCACGCCTAATACAGTAGCGACACCCATTTTCATGCCGATGGGAACGTTGCACAGTCCGATTACCTTTTTGCGATTTGTGTGTCGCAGCACTGCCTCTGTAACCATCCCCGCCGGATTTGTAAAGTTAATCAACCAAGCATCTGGACATAGCTCTTCCATTTCACGGCAAATATCCAAAATGACCGGAATGGTGCGCAAGCCCTTGAACAAGCCGCCAGGTCCATTCGTCTCCTGTCCGATTACGCCGTATTTCAAAGGAATACGCTCATCCTTGATCCGCGCTTCCAAAAGACCTACGCGCATTTGTGTCGTGACAAAATCAGCGCCTGCAAGTGCTTTTCGGCGATCCAGGGTCAAATGAATCTCGATTGGTACCCCTGCTTTCTCCACCATCCGTTTTGCAAGAGCACCCACTGTTTGCAGTTTTTTCTCGCCCTCTGGAATGTCAACCAGCCACAATTCCCGCACGGGCAGCTCATCGTAGCGCTTGATGAAGCCTTCTACCAGCTCAGGTGTATAGCTAGACCCTCCACCGATCGTTACAATTTTGATTCCGCTCATACTCCTGCCTCCTTACCTGCATGGATTTGGCTGTACAGCTCTACGAACTCCGTAGCCAAATCCTTGACTGTTATCGCGTTCATCAAATGATCCTGGGCGTGAATCAAGAGCATGCTGATCTCTGTTTTTTCACCCGCAATTTCCTTCTGAATAAGGGCCGTTTGATTTTGGTGTGCACGACCGAGTTCTTCTCCAGCACGTTTCAACGCATCCTGCGCGCCTGACAAGTCTCTATTTTTAGCCAGAGCGATCGCTTCCATTGCCAGACTCCGTGCGTTGCCTCCGTGAAGTATTAGTTGAAAAATAACGTCTGTATGGTCCAAATCTATCTCCACCTATCCAAGTTCGCTAAATGTCACGAGCTGTATTTTTTGATCACGAATGTATTGCTTTAACTCTGCTGCCGTTAAGATCTTCAATTCTGTGGCTCGTTGCTTTGTGTATGAACTGCCTGTCAGTACCGCTTCATCCAAATAAGCAGGGTGCGTCATGATCTCAACTACTGGATAATCTGCCATATCCTCCACAATCCTTATGAATGATTGTACGGTTAGGTCGTCTCCATAAAAATGATGAGAAAAGCCTTCTGTCGTAGGAACACTCGACTGGTCTCGCTGCTCCCGAGACCCGGACATCCACGGATAGCGAACAGGCACCCGATACTCCTCTGCCAGTTTCAGAACAATCGGCAAAACGGCTGGATGTGCATGCACATGGTGGTGGCTGTCGATGTGCGTCAGCTTGAGCCCTGATGCCACGAACCTCTCCAATTGAGCCCGCAGCTCCCTCTCGATCTCCTCCGGTGCAGCAGAAGACAAATGATCTTGCCCCCGTCGAAAACGCCCCTCCCCATCCGTTAACGATGGCACATCCTGACTGACTGGCGAACCGCATGTCAGTACCAGATGAATGCCTATTCCGAGCGAGGGATGTTCTTTGGCCAATCCTACAGCGTGCTCGAAACCATCCATATTGACCATCATGGTCGCGGAAGTAACGACTCCTTCCCGATGCGCCTCGACGATACCCAGATTGACGCCTTTGGAATACCCAAAATCGTCTGCATTCACAATCAATTTCATAGATAGCCTCTCCTCTAGCGATTACATAGTCACAGCTGTATCGGAAGCAGCACCAGCTTTTTCTTCGCTTACTTTTTGTTTATCCCACAGTCGGAAGAACGGATAGTAGATCGCTAGTGAAATGATGAAATTTACAAGTTGGAGTACCATTCCCGATATTTTTCCGCCAGTAGCCAAATATCCGCTGATAAGCAATGGTGTCGTCCACGGAACAGATACTCCGCTTGGTTTTGCTACCCATCCGAGCGACATGGCAAAATAACTGACAATGACCAATACGACAGGTGTAAGCACAAAAGGAATGATCAAGAGTGGGTTCATGACGATCGGCATCCCGAATATGACTGGTTCATTAATGTTAAACAAACCAGGTCCGAGCGAGAGTCTGCTGATGTTTTTCATCTGTTTGCTGCGTGCCATGAATACCATCAGGACGACGAGGGCCAAAGTTGCACCTGATCCCCCTGCATATACCCACATATCAAAAAATTGCGTGGTGATGACGTTCGGCAAATCACCGTCCGGATTTGCCTGAAACGCCGCTCTGTTCTGGTCCATCAACGTAAGCCAGATCGGACTCATAATTCCGCCGACAACTGCCGCACCGTGCAAACCGACGGCCCAGAGCACATGAATAAGCAACACGCATATAATGCCCCCAATCAAGCTGCTGCCAACAACGCTCAATGGTCCAACAAGCAGATCTCGCACAATATTATGAATACTCTCGAAAGAGGTGTTTTCCAAAAGAATCCGAAGCAGCCAGACAACTACAAGCACAGCACCCGCGGGGATCAATGCCACAAATGAACGGGAAACGGCAGGAGGAACTCCGGGAGGCATGGAAATGACGATTTTCATTTGAATGATTTTGCGATAAATCTCCGTTGATAAGATCGCCAATATCATGGCTACAAAAAGTCCCTGACTCCCCATCAGCGTAAGAGGAATGACTCCACCAACCTCTTGGGCTGCACTCGCTCCCTCAGGAGTGAACATGATTTTATACGGAGTAGCGAGCAAGAAAGATGCGACAGAGATCGCTCCAGCCGACAGCGGATCGACCTTGTACTTCTCCGCCAGTCGGTAGGCGACGCCAAAGCTGACAATCAATCCCATGACGTCAAAAGTAGCACCTACCGGATACAGCAGCTTCGTCCGCCATTTTTCACCGAAAATACCACTCATGAATTCGTCATAACCAGGTATCGGTATGAAGCCAATGATGAGGAACAGTGAACCAATGATCAACAAAGGCAAAGTAAGGATAATTCCGTCACGAATGGCCTGCAGATGCTTTTGCTCCGCCATTTTTCCTGCTATCGGCATCATGCGATTTTCCATAAAAGAAACAAATCCGCCCATACGCATCCCCCTCCTACTGTTTTAGACGAAGTGCAAACTCAAGCACGTTTTTCCCGTTCAACGTTCCGTAATCGACCGTACTGATTACGTCTACAGGAATTCCTCTGGATGCCCCTTCTTTTTTCATCTCAGTCAGCTTGTAACGTACTTGTGGCCCCAACAAGAGCACTGCTGCCTGATCGATATGATGCTTTACTTCATCTGCGGAAACTGCCCATATTTTTGCGTCCAACCCTTTTTCTCTGGCAGCCTCCTCCATTTTTTGAACCAGCAAGCTAGTCGACATACCCGCTGCGCAACACAATAAAATATTCATTGTACCCCCTCCTCTTGGCCCGTTATGCCCCTATGTAAGAGCAAGTTACGTGCCAAAACACCAAAAAATGTATGCGCTTTCCGAAAAACCCGCATGCTTAGCCATATTTCGCCCGGTCATCGCCTGTCACTCCCATTAGTGTTTTCTTGTAAGCGCTGTAGTGTTTAAGATCAGAGATCGAAAAGCAAAAAAATAAAACACTGGTTACGCCAGTGTTTTATTGTGTATGAAGAAATTCATGATAAAACAAACGTCGTCTTCACTAATTGATACATCATATTTGTCTTCCAGCGGCAATAATTCATGTCGGATTAAGCTGTACAGCTTGCGGTTCTCCAGCAAAAAGCTGTCCTTTTGAATATACGCCACTGATTGCGTCCCTGCTTTCAAGCGATCTACCATGCAACAGATGTGCAAGTAGGCCCCGATTCGCGTGTCAAAAACCAAGGAATTGTTCAGGCGCTCCTCCATACGGCCCACACACATCCTCACGTCAGCGAGAATATCTTGACCCTCTACCATTTGCAGATGCTCTCCCAGCGACTCTTGCATCTTCAGGTAGGCCTCTTCCAAATCAATCACTTGCTGGATATCAGACATCGCCTCTCCGTTCAAAACATCGTCCATGCTGTGATGGCGCAAGTCCCGATCGAGAATGTAATTGCTCACCACGAAGAGGATTTTTCTCTCTTCCTTGATTTTTCGAAGCTGGCTGCGGGCCTGTGCTTTATCAATCAGTTGCAGCGGTACAAATTCCAGCAGGTTATCGTCATACCTGAGCCGCGATTCCAGCAGCTTTTTCAAGAACAAAGCACTGCCTTCCCCAGACAAGCAGGCGGCGACGATGGTCAGTGCCGGGACATGCTTCTGCACCAGCTCTTTCGGCTGCTCCTCGCGCTGGTACAGTGAAATGCCCATAACATCGCGGTAAACGTCCTCTAGTGTATGACCGAGCATAGCCTTGCGCGTCGCTTCAATCACATGCGGCGTGCTGACCATAGGGATGACCTTTACAGGAATGCCAATCTCCCGTTCAATAATCTCGCCAAAACCAAGCAATGACCCCATATCGACGAGCAACAGCAGTCCAGCCTTGCTTCCGATCTCTCTGGCTACCTTCAGTGCTTTCTCCAAAACACTCATGGAATCTTCTTCGAGCGGCAGATCAATGGCTCTTGCATACTGGGTAACAAGAAGTCGATTCGTCACATCGACCATCGCTGTCGCGCCACCGCTACCGTGCGTAATGACAAGCACCCCGATGGTTTCCCGCTCCTCTTCCATGCTGACATCGTCCAGCACGAAAAACATGGTCAAATATCCAGCCTCACCAATCGGCAGATCCATCAGTATCGCTTCTTCAATCATGCGCACACACTCCAGCGCTACGGCAAACTCTTTCTTGTATTTGATTCGCACATGGTTGATCTGCGGATTCACGATCTGCTTGCCTTGCGCCAGACGTTCCTTCGACGTCTGAATATGCAGCGCAAGACCAAAGATCACCTTCTGGCTCAATATTTTCTCCAGCTTGGCCTCTGCGTAGCGAACGATTTCCTCCACAAGGTGAATGATAAACGGATCGATAATTCGTGCCATGTCGCCCTGATTCACTCGTTGATGAACGCCTTTGATAAAGGTCGTAAAATAATTCTCGATGTCAAACTCCAGTTCTTCCTCACTCACACCCAGGTTTTGCAGCTCATATATTTTTTGCTCGATTTTTTCATAGACACTGTCCGTCGTATCCCCTGTTTCTCGTCCGATCCATATGCCCTCTTTTGATGGCTGCACGACAAAGCAGTTGTGCTCCGTCCCAATGATTCCATCCAGCTCCTGCTTATAATCCTTCACCAAAAGCAGCCCTTGCTTGACATGATGCGGCAGGTCCTGAACCGACACGTGCAGCTGATTCTTTTTTAACGAAATGAATTCGGCATAGGCGCTGGCGCAGGTGAGCTGAATATCCGTTTTTAGCTGTCCAATGTTATTCGGGCAGTGATAGCACAAGAATGCCTGCACAGCATTCGCCGATATCTGAATCTCTCTCCCCAACCGAAAAGCTTCTTCTTGAAAAATTTCCATCGTAATACTAAAACGCTCCTCCAAGCCACGCTCCACCAATGATGGCAGCTTGATGACCATGGGAATACGCCTCATGAACGTTTTTAAAAGACTCGACTCCGGATTTTCTGTCGTCGCCATGACAATCTGCACGTGAGCCGTCCGCTCCACCTCGGTTTCCCCTACTCGGCGGAAAATGCCCTTATCCATGAAGGTAAAAAAGATTTCCTGTCCTTCCGCTGGCAGCCGATGAACTTCATCGAGAAAAAGAATACCGCCGTCTGCCTTCTCCACCAGTCCTTTGCGATCCATCTCCGCTCCGGTATACGCCCCTTTTTTCACCCCGAACAATTGACTGATTAAGAGCTGTGGGTTGTTGGCATAATCAGCGCAGTTAAAAATCACGAACGGTGCATGCTTGTCCAAGCGCCCAATATCAACGGCAAACTCGTGAATCATACCAGCAAACCATGACTTGCCCACGCCGGTCTCTCCCAAAATCAAGCAATTCATTCCTCGCGGTGGATATAACACGGCCGCCTTTGCCTGCTCAATACGCGTGATCAAGCTCTTGTTGGTTTTCGCCAGCCTGTCCAGAGATGTCTCTGCCAAATATAAGGAATCATTGCCCTGCTTGGCAAAAAACAGCGTCGGACGCCCCTCTTCCTTCTCAATTCGTCCTTCCTTCCACAAACGGTTCAAATCACTGCTCACATTCGCACGACTCAGACCAAGCAGCTCTGCCAAATCTGAAGCGCTTACTTTTTTATCAGGACCAGAGTCTACCAACTTCTGGTATATTAAGTCCAATCGTTTCACTCTATCACCCGCCATTGAATGAATACTCCCGCCACTTACCTACCGGTTGAAGTGGGGATTTCTTATGTGTCGTCGTTACCGGACGCTTAACACAAGTGGAGTTGACACGGCGACAGCT